>JBDRUN010000055.1 GCA_039801365.1 candidate division WOR-3 bacterium | reverse complement strand
TCTCGTGCAGCAACGTTTTCACGCTTCCTCGCAACGCAAGCCAGTCTCTTGGCGGAATGCCAGCCGACTTTGCGGCCGCCCTCAGGGGGTCACCATGTACCTGGGCTAGAGCTCAATAACGGCGACTGCAAACCACAAGGACAAGGTCGTATAGTAAAGACACAGAGAAAAATGTCAGCTTTGACAAACCTCGACAACTGCGACCAAGAAACGTGCTCGTGGCCACGAGGCAACCTCCGGAGACGCTTGGCGACTGGTTTGAGGTCTTCTATCACGTCGCTGGCCGTCGCGGCCTGCCAGTCCTTGAGCTCTCGGGCCGGCTAGCTACTTCCCAAGCTGCCTGATACGGTCCCTACGCCGAACAAATAGGTAGATAAGTGCGCCAATCCAGTGTGTGAAGATGATGACCAGCGCCCAGATCAGACGGTTGTTACCCTGGTCCGTCTCTCTCGTCAGGACCTCAACCAGCATCCATATCCACAGCGCGGTTCCGGCCAGTCCGATCATGCCGAAGAAGAACATGAGCGTGAACCAAAGCCAACCAAGAGTCAGGCCGAACATCGCCCCGAGTGCGTTCATATGTCAAACATACGTCAGCAGGACCCGGAGTCAAGCCGCCCGTCCGAACAAAGAGCTAGTTCCAGCCCGGCTGAAACAGTATATGAGGCTCATAAACACCACGTCCCCGAGACAGAGGCACAAGAGTACTCGCCAAAGAACTTCCTCGGGCTGTAGCACGAGGCCCAACCCGATGAGCAGTAGGTTCAATTGGCCGAGCACCAAACCAGAGGACAGACACCTCTGCCGATTCCGGTCGGAGTTGGGACCAGGGTTACTCGATGATTACCGGCCCAAGTCATAGCGGATCTGAGTTGCACCGTGCTCTTGCCTGTGCTTTACTGCGCGTTCCAGCCAGCACCAGAACACGTGCATGACCACGTATCTATCAGTGTTACTTGTCCAGTACCCGGCTAGGCATCAGTCGCAGTAACCATCGCCGTTGCTCGGCAGGTACAACCGCAGACAACGGCCGAAACGGCTCTATCTGCGGCCTGTCAAGTTACAGTGACTGTGGCGGAGGAAGCAGTGGGGGGAATGACCCGTACCCTTGAATTTCAGAGACCACAAGAGCATGGTAAGTTACATCTTGCAGATACAGTTAGCTTACGGAATCGCTTCCCGCACCATTCACCCATCGGTTTGAAGTCATTCACCAATATTGTAGAACCAAGACCGCTGAAATTCCCGCCGATTTCTACCCACGGCAAGAACTGGCCTGGGGCTCATGACCGTTCGGGATTCAAGGTGGTCCTATGGTCGGTGCCGGGTGGGCAATGGCAGTTGCCAGCGGCAGCCCGCGAGTCCATCGGTACCCGGACAGAGACGGCAGGGACGGAACCTACCCTTGCCGACGCCATGTTGGAATCGGACTCGCCTAAGGTACGGCTGGAGTGCCTGTAAGCGGGGTTACCCGCTGGCGAGACCGATCGCGATGCCGGTTGAAAAACGAAAGAACGCTGATGCTGTTTCGGACGCCACAGATGGCAGGTAACCTACGCTGAAGTGAGACAGTCAGAACAGAACTTGACTGCCACACCTGTCTTCGTATCGCTGCTTCGGCTCTCGGGTTGAGAAAGGAGCGTTTGACACACATGGTATTGCTGCTACTATGACGGGCTATGAAAGACAACGAGATGGTCAAGGAAATACCCTCGAAATCCAAGCAGTTCTCCGAGTGGTACACCGCGGTCGTGCTTAAGGCCGAGCTTGCTGATTATGCGCCGGTGCGCGGCTGCATGGTCATTAGACCTTACGGCTACGCGCTCTGGGAGAACATGCAGCAGCGGCTTGACGCCAGATTTAAGGCCACGGGTCACGTCAACGCCTACTTCCCGACCATGATTCCAGAATCGTTCTTTGCCAAAGAAGCGCGCCACGTGAAGGGATTCGCGCCCGAGGCATGGTGGGTGACTCATCGCGGGTCGGACAAGCTCGAAGAGAGACTCGCGCTGCGTCCAACTTCTGAAGCGGTCATCAATGCGATGTTTGCCCGCTGGGTCAAGTCCTATCGCGACCTGCCGGTACTCCTGAACCAGTGGTGCAACATATTCCGGGCCGAAAAGGCCACCCGGCTTTTCCTGCGCACAAGCGAGTTTCTCTGGCAGGAGGGCCATACCCTTCATCGTACTCAGGAAGAAGCCGAGGCCGAGGCCCTGAGAATCCTGGATATCTATCTGGACTTTCTCACAAACGATCTAGCCCTGCCGGTGCTCGCCGGTCTCAAGCCCGAGTCCGAGAAGTTCGCCGGCGCCGACCGAACCTACACCATGGAAGCGATGATGCCGGACGGCCAGGCGCTCCAAGCCGGCACCTCGCACAATCTGGGTCAGGGGTTCGCCCGTGCCTTTGACATCAAGTACCTGGATGAGAACAACACCGAGCAGTATCCTTGGGGCACCTCTTGGGGTGTCTCAACCCGGCTTATCGGCGGGCTGATTATGACCCACGGTGATGACCGAGGGCTTTTCTTGCCCCCAAAGGTTGCGCCGATTCAGGTGGTGATCGTGCCGATTCTGTTCGGACGTAACGACGAGGCCGTGCTCAGTCGCTGCCGTGAGGCGCTTGCAGCACTCGAAGGTCTGCGGGTGAAGCTAGACGATTCGCCCAACCAGACCGCCGGCTGGAAATTCAACCAGTACGAGATGCTGGGCGTGCCAGTGCGCATCGAAATCGGGCCCCGGGATGTCAAGCAGGAGGCCGCGGTACTCGTACCCCGCGACGGCTCGGGCCGACGACCGGTCCGTTTTGCTGAACTCCGGGTTGAAGTAACGAGACTCCTCGACGAAGTGCAGGCCGCGATGTATTCATCCGCGCTCAAACGTCTAGAATCGGCAAAGTCTTCAGCCTCAGACTTCCAAGAGTTCAGAAGCAAGCTCGAAGCAAACCCTGGATTCATTCTAGTGCACTGGTGCGGTGCACAGGAATGCGAGAACCGCATCATTGACGAAACCAAGACAACGCCGCGGGTAATGGTTCCGAGCGAACAGGATCGGACTCAGGCCCCCTGCATCGCCTGCGGCCGCAAGACCGGCACCGTCATCTACTACGCCCGAACCTACTAGCGCACGGTCGCGAGCGGCCGAATTGCCTCCAGTTTCTTAGGCCCGATGCCCTTGACGTTCAGAAGGTCATCAACTGAACTGAAGCGACCATGCTCTTCGCGGTACTCGACAATCCTCCGTGCGGTCATCGGCCCGATTCCGGGCAGTTGTTCGAGGAGTTCGACGCTCGCCGTATTGATGTTGATCGGGAACGCGGCTGATTCTGGTCGGACCACAAGCCCAGCACCGGCCGGGTAGAGTTTCGGTCCTGATACCGGCCTGATCGTATCCTGGGTCGAGGCCCACTCAAGCCACAACTCGGTAAGATTCCTCTCCACGAGCCTACCCGGCTCGGCAAGCCCGGCCTGCTCCAAGACCTGCTCGGTTGTGGCCACACGGTACTGCGGCTTGCGTTCACAAAGACGCAGCCGCGCCACTCTGCTGGCCGCAGGCCATCCGGCAGTGTCACCGATTACGAACAGGTCTGCGCCGGCAAGCATTGGGAACGGCTCCTCCGGCTTGAAGCTGGCAACAAGCTTGTGCAGCGTCGTATCAGCCATCAATGCGAGCCGCACCCGCTCGCAGAACGGCACCGCGCCAAAGAGCGCACGCCGCATCTGTGGCCCCTCGCCCAAACCTGAACCCAGTACAGCCCAGGGGAGTAGAACGAGGTCTGCCCCGGTCCTGGTGCGGACCGCCTCGCACACCATCATCCCAAGCACACGACTGCTGTCGTCGGGCAGGAGTTCGGCAGTCACATAACACTCCACTGAGTCCATTCCGGCAACGAGCACTTCATCCGAAAGTCTCTGAATCATAGAATCGCCCGCCGCAACAACGACGTTCAGCTCCCGCTGCTCGACTTCGTACACGCGGCGCTCTGACCGATGAAACAGGATATCGGCGACCTGCACACGCTGCCCCATGGTACCGACCTGGACAAGACCACGGCGCGAGCCTGTGCCGGCCCGGGCCGGACAGACAACAATGTCAAGCTCAGGAAAGCTGTCCAGTAGAGCCGCGCCTGACTCCGGTGCGATGTGTCCGAATGCAACCACGATGTCCGGATTTTCGGCTCTGACCGCGGCCAGATACCGGCGGACCTGAACCGTCAGTTCGTCGGCTGCGAATCCCCTTATGTCGGCCTTCCGGTTCAACCTCTGAACAAAAGGGTCGGACAAGCCGACCAGAGCAACCCTTACCCCGCTGACGTCCTTGACAAGGAACGGACGGAACAGCGGTGCACGCCGGCCAAGTACGACATCAAGCATCGGGTCGGCTAGAATCGGAAAGCTCGCCAGCTTGGCCATTACCTCGACGTTCTCGACACCACCGGAAAAATCGCGGGCACCGAGGGCCGCGGCATCGTAACGGACAAGGTTCATAAAGCGAACCGCAGCCCGACCCTGGGTCGCCTGTCCTTCGGGTGAGCCGAACGCAAATCCGCCGCAGTCCAGGACCAGCGTCGCCTCAGTACGCGTTTCCCTGATAAGCCGGGCAAGATTGGCCCAGCCCCCAAGCATCCGGCGGGGCAGGCCGGGGGCGGCAAAGTCGCTTGAAGATACGACCCGACACCACATATCCGCGGTGGCAACAATTCTGATTTTCTGAAAGTCGGTGCCTGCGCCAGAAACAAGACCAACGAGCAAAACACCAATGACACCAAGCACCCGGCCAGACAGAATCCGGGGCGCGACCATCAAGCCACTATACCACGCCGATAACGTCAATCAAGCCTTGACACCACAAAACCCGGTTCTAGAATGGCGCAACATGGACCTGTTCAACAAGTGCCTGCAGTATTTCCCGATTGTGGACACGGCCAAGCGCGCTGGATACTACCCTTACTTCATACCCCTGAACTCCGAGCCTGACCGCCGCGTGGTTATCGAAGGCAAGCAGCTCATCATGCTTGGCTCGAACAATTACCTCGGTCTGACCACGCACCCAAAGCTTAAACGTGCGGCCATCGAGGCAATTGAGAAATACGGTACCGGCTGCACCGGCTCACGATTTCTGAACGGCACACTCGACCTGCATGTCCGACTCGAGCGCGAACTGGCAGAGTTCTACCGCAAGGAAGACTGCATCGTGTTCTCAACCGGGTATCAGACAAACCTCGGGGTAATGTCGGCGCTGGTGCGCAAGGGCGATGTGGTCATCGCCGACAAACTCGACCACGCCTCGATCATGGACGGATGCAAGATGTCCTACGGTGCGGTCCTGCGCTTCGTTCACAACGACCCGGAATCATTCGAACGGGTTCTCAAGAAGCTGCCCAAGGAGGCAGGCAAACTGGCGGTCGTTGACGGTGTGTTCTCAATGGAAGGCGACCTTGCACCACTGGACAAGCTGCTCCCAATCGCCCGAAAGTACCACTGCCGTTTCATGGTTGACGACGCGCACGGAGTGGGCGTGATGGGCCGACACGGCCGCGGCACCTGCGAACACTTCGGCGTCGAGGACGAAGTTGACCTTATCATGGGCACTTTCTCCAAGTCATTTGCCACGATCGGTGGGTACGTGGTTGGTGACCACAAGACTATCACCTTCATTCGCCACCAGGCCCGTTCGCTGATCTTTTCGGCCTCGATTCCGCCGCCGTCGGTTGCCACCGTGCTTGCTGCACTCGAAATCATCCGTACCGAGCCCGAACGCCGCACCCGGCTCTGGAAGAACGCCCGCACGATGCTCGCCGGCCTGAAAAAGATGGGCTATGATACAGGAACGAGCGTTACCCCCATCATCCCGCTCCATATCGGCGAGGACATGAAGACGCTGAACTTCTGGCGCGCACTGTTTGACGGCGGCATATTCGCCAACCCGGTGCTGCCGCCTGCGGTTCCGCCCAACCGTTCGCTCATCCGAACGAGCTACATGGCCACTCACACTGACGAAGACATCGCCGACGCCCTGACCCTGTTCGAACGGGTGGGAAAACAGTTCGGCTTGCTCAGATAGCAATGCTCACGGTCCGCGAAGTCAACACCGGCCCAGACCTCGACCGGTTTGTCCGGCTTCCGTTCCGCATCTACGAAGAACACCCGAACTGGGTTCCGCCGCTGGTGGACGATGTCAAGAATACTCTGACCCCAGGCCGAAACCCCTTTTGGGCCCATGCCGAACGTAAGCTGTTTCTGGCCGAGCAGGACGGTCTCGCAGTCGGACGGATTGCGGCCATCATCGACCGCAACTACAACGAGTACCATCACAGCGCTATTGGCTTCTTCGGCTTTTTCGAGTCAGTTGATGACGCGGAGGTAGCCGGAGCTCTGCTTGAAGCTGCCAGCCGTTATTGCCGCGAACATGGAATGTCCACTCTTTATGGTCCGGCCAACCCTTCGCTCAACGACGAAGCGGGACTGCTTGTCGATGGCTTTGATTCGCCACCGATGATCAGGATGCCCTACAACCCGGAACACTACATCCAATTGATCGAAGGTGCTGGCTTCACCAAGGTGAAGGACCTCTATGCCTTTCTCATGTCAATTGACCGGCCAGTGCCGGAGAAGCTTCAGCGCGTGATGGAACGCCTCAAGAAGAAGCCGGGGTTAGAGGTCAGGCCAGTGAACCTGGCACATCTGGATCGGGACTTGGCATATATCCGCGAAGTTTATAATGACGCCTGGTCACAGAACTGGGATTTCGCTCCTATGACCGAAGAGGAGATCGCCGGCCTGGCCCGGCAACTGCGGCCGATTATCGTACCTGGTCTGTGTCCGCTCGTGTTCTATAAGGGCGAAGTCGCCGGGATGTGTGTCGGCCTACCAGATTACAACCAGGTCCTGTGGCACCTCAAAGGCAACTTGTTTCCATTCGGATGGCTCAAGTTCCTTACGATGCGTCGTCGCATCACCCAGGGCCGGCTCTGGGCCTTGGGTGTAAAACGCAAGTTTCACAACCTCGGGTTTGACTCGCTCTTGTACTACGAAGCATTCATGACCGGCCGCAAGCTTGGCTACACCCGGGGTGAAATGTCCTGGATACTTGAGGACAACATTGACATCATCCGTCCCATCGAGATGTGGGGCGGACGGGTGTACAAGACATACCGCATCTACCAGAAATCACTCTAGCACCCTGCTTCGATCCTTTCACTTGGGCGTGAAGCTACGGACTATCGCCTCAACCTGAAGCAACTGGTCCAGCTTAGGTTTACCCGGCAGAAACACCTGTCCGTCCAGGAAGAAAAATCTGCCTTCGTGGTTGAAGCAGTAAGACACAAATGGCCCGCCGATCGCCGCCTTGTCGTTCTGCCACACCCCCTGTAGCCTCACCGCCGGCTGGCCGAGAAAGGCAACCGTTTCCGCCTTGACATAACTTCGCTCCACCCGGTCGCCGTCGTAGTAGCGCGCCACAATCATCTCCCGCAGGCTGACCAGTGAATCCGGCACAAGCGGCCTTGTGCTGTCCTGCCAGAACACGAACACGCTCCGGTCTGGGTAGTGTGCAAAAAGGTAAATGAAACCGGAGTCAGCGTAGTCCTGCTTCAGATACCATTCCCTTGGTACGTCTAGGCTGAACGCATATCGCTCAGCCAGCGTGTCGGTCTTCTTCTGGTCCCGCCCCCTGAAGTAAACTGCCCGCTCGACGTTACGCAAAGCAATGTCCCGAAAAGTCGTTCGTATCCGTGAGGCGTATGACTCGAGTCCCCTGACAAGCAGACTTTCATGTCCTACGGCGAACACTGCCAGTTGCTGGTTCTCGGCCCAGGCATTTGGAATCAGAAAGAGTCCGTAGCCTGGTTCCGGCAAGGAATCGGCCCTCTGCCCAAGCACGGTCCGCACCGCCGTATCCGAACTCGTGCCAATCAAGAATACGGTACGCAACAACCGGTAATTCTCAAACTGTCGGCCTGAGAATATCCGGAGCTGAAATCTGAGCTCTGGCTGAGGCGTGAACACCGTATCCTGCAGCATCCCGCGCACCGAGGTTTCCACCTGCGGCCACCAGTCAGAAGCAACCGTAATCTCCCTGATTCTGCCGAGGGCCGCAGCCGCTCTTCGTCCGCAGCACAAAGACGTGGTAAGAAAACCGATTACAGCAACACAGCAACACAAGAGCATCGAGGTTGCCGCTCCGTCCATTGTACCTTGCACCTTATGTCTCATATCTTGGACACCGGTCAATTATTATCATTTCCCAGTTTATCATCCTACTCTCAAGAGCTCTTCACGTCCAGCATATCTTGCGGCCAGTGTCTTCCTGACAAGTTCGTGTCTCGGCTCCCGAAGATACGGGTCGAGCTCAATCATCCGGAACGCATCACGCCGCGCCCGGGCAAGCATCTCCCGGTCAGTAAACGGGTCGGCGATGCGCAGGTCTGGAAGACCGTGCTGTCTTGTGCCAAGAATCTGCCCAGGCCCCCGCAGCTCCGCGTCCTTCTCAGCCAGGGCAAATCCGTCAGTTGTCGAGGCAAAGTAGCTCAACCGTTCCATCGCCTCAACCGACTCCGGTTGGATCATCAGCACGCAGACCGACCGCTTGCCGCTGCGGCCGATTCTGCCCCGCAACTGGTGCAGTTGCGCCAGCCCAAACCGCTCCGGATGCTCAATCAGCATCATTGTCGCGTCCGGAATGTCAACGCCGACCTCGATAACGGTAGTGGAAACAAGAATGTCCAGCTTCTTCTGGCGTAGAAGTTCCATCTGCTCCTGCCGCTCTTCGCTTCGCATCCGGCCGTGTACTAGCCCGACCCGACGTCTGGGAAACGCCGCTCTTACGTCTTCGTAGGTCCGCACCGCCGAGGCCAGCTCCAGTTTCTCCGATTCTTCAATCAGCGGGCAGACGAAAAATGCCTGCTCACCGCTGGCAATCCGTTTCTCAAAGTACTCGTAAACCGTAGCCCTTTTGTCCTCGGTCACGATTCTCGTCACGACCGGGACACGGCCGGCCGGTTTCTCGGCGAGAATCGAGGTGTCCAGGTCTCCGTAAACGGTGAGCGTCAGAGTCCGGGGAATCGGCGTTGCCGTCATCACGAGAAAGTCCGGGTTCCGGCCCTTGTTCAGGAGCGCGGCCCGCTGCATCACTCCGAACCGATGTTGCTCATCCACAACCACGAGCCCCAGTCGGTCAAAACTGACCTTTTCCTCAATCAGGGCATGCGTGCCAAATATCATCTGGACCTTGCCACTTGCCAGCCCGGCAAACAACTCGCGCCTTTCCCTCGCTTTGGTCGAGCCGGTAAGCAGCCTCGCTTCCACCCCGATTTCCCGCAGCACCGGCGACCATCCGGCAAAGTGCTGACAGGCGAGTATTTCGGTTGGCGCCATCATCGCAGCCTGGGTCCGGTTCTCGCAGGCAACGAGCATTGCGTACAGCGCAACAACGGTCTTGCCCGAGCCCACATCGCCCTGCAGGAGCCGGTTCATGCATCGGTCACTCGCCATGTCTGCGAGAATTTCAGCCAGAACCTTTTCCTGACCGCGCGTGAATTGGAACGGCAGCTTCTCGCGGAACCGCGCCGTGAGCACACCGGTCTCAACCAGCCTGGAACCTTTTCTCGCCAACGTGTTTCTGCGCCGTCTTAGTGCAAGAACCAGTTCGAGGTAGAAGAGCTCCTCATACACCAGGCGGTTGCGGGCCCGCTCTGCGGCCCTTACGTCCCGCGGAAAGTGAATCGTTTCCAGTGTCCTGCGGATGTCGGGAAATCCGTAGTGTTCCAGAAGCTCGCGGCTCATCGTCTCCGGGACCTGTTCTAGATACTTATCAAGGGCAGTGCGCACCATCCGACGCACGGCCCAGACCGAAAGTCCCTCGGTCAGCGGATACACCGGAATGATGGCATTGGCACCCGGCAATTCACGCGCCCGGTCGAGAACCTCGAAAGTCGGGTTCACAAACTGCTTCGTACGATACGCCGTGACCTTGCCAGAAATCATCAGCTCCTGCCCGGGGCGGAATCGGCCGGCCAGGTCAGGCCGGTTGAACCATACCGCCTCAATTGTACCCGACTCGTCACCCACCATGCATGACACCAGCCGCTTGAATGTTCGCGTGCGCCGCTCACTGCTCGCCATCACCCGACCGAACACCGTTACCTCGTCTCCGACCCTCAATCGGGCAATCGGCAAGGTCCGGGACCGGTCCACGTACCGTCGGGGTACAAGGAACAGCAATTCGCCAACGGTCGTAACTCCAACCTTAGCCAGTTGAGCTGCCCGCTTCGGACCCACGCCCTTGAGATACTGCACCGGAGTATCAAGACCGGGATGCCGCTGACCGGGCACGGATTTCAGACTCTTGGCCTTGGATTCCCGGTTGCCGACTTCTCCCATCAGCCTCTAGCGCTGACTCCTGGCATCCTCTTCTCTATCGGTCCTTGACAAGCTCCCTGAACTCGGTCTCATCAATAACCTTAACCCCGAGTGCTCTCGCTTTGTCGTACTTAGACCCTGGCGACGTGCCGCAGACTACAAAGTCGGTCTTCTTTGACACTGACGAAGAAACCGACCCGCCCAGAGAAAGAATAAGCTCGGTCGCCTGGTCCCTGGTCATAGACTCAAGTGTGCCGGTAAGAACAAACTTCTTCCCAGCCAGGGGCTTTGGTCCCTTCGCCGCCGCTTCCTCGAGCTTGAGTCCATGCTTCCTGAGGCGAACCAATAGTTCCAGGTTCTCCCGGTCGGCCAGAAAATTCCTCAACGACTCAGCCACGACCGGACCGACCCCCGGTGTCTCGGCAATCTCACTTTCATTCGCTCCGGCAAGCCGCTCCATCGAGCCGAACTGCTGGGCCAGAATCCTGGCTGCGTGAATCCCCACATGCCTGATGCCCAGTCCGAAAAGCACCCGCGCGAATGGTCGTTCCTTGCTCTGCGCAATGGCACGGAGTAGGTTATCGGCGGACTTATCACCCATCCGCTCCAGCTCAACCAATTGTTCCCGCTTGAGCTCATACAGGTCAGCCACGTTCCTCACCAGCCCGGCCTGCACCAGTTGCTCGGCCAGCTTCCAGCCCAACCCCTCGATGTCCATCGCCTGTCTTGACCCGAAGTGCAGCACCCGGGCCAGAACCTGGGCCGGACAGGAAGCATTCACACACCGCCACGCCACCTCATCTGCCTCCTTGAATAGCTTCGTGCCGCACGCCGGACACCGGTTCGGAAATCGTACCACCTTCCGGTCTTTCGGACGCTGAGTCACCTTGAGCACCTGCGGAATTATCTCGCCGGCCTTGTGCACGAGAACCGTATCTCCTACTGCAACGTCGAGCCGTTTCATCTCCTCAGCGTTGTGCAGAGTCGAATGGGTCACGGTTGTTCCAGACAGTCGCACCGGTTCAAGCACGGCCACCGGCGTCACCGTGCCGAGTCGGCCGACGTTGAACTCTATCGCCGTTACTCTCGTTGGTCGCTCTTCGGGCGGATACTTGTACGCCACGGCCCAGCGTGGGCTTTTGCCGGTCATGCCCAGTTCATCCCGGTCGCTGAACCGGTTCACCTTCACTACCATCCCGTCAACATCGTACGGCAGACCGGTCCGCTTACCGGCCCAGCTCTCGCAGTATGCTATCACCCCCTCGATATCGGAAAAAAGTACGCTTTCGGGGACGGTCCGAAAACCAAGCTGCGCCAGCTCGTCGAGCACCTGCTTGTCGGTAGCGAACCGGGCTGACGGTGGTCTTGGTATCGTATGCACGAAATACTCCAGCCGACGCTGCCGCACAACCTTCGGGTCGAGCAGTTTCAGCGTCCCGGCTGCAGCATTGCGCGGGTTGGCGAACACCGGTTGGCCCTCCTCCTCCCGCTCCTCGTTGATGCGGGCGAACTGTTCTCTTGCCAGATATACCTCGCCGCGAACCTCGAACTTCTCAAACCCTGGGGTCTCACGCCGCAGCCGGAGCGGAATCGAGCTGATCGTCCGAATATTGGCGGTAACGTCGTCGCCAGTGATACCGTCCCCGCGGGTCGCGCCCCGTACCAGCCTGAAACCATCGTAGAGAAGCGAGACCGCCACGCCGTCAATCTTCTGCTGAACCAGATACTCAGGTCTCGCCACTGCCTTGCGCACGCGCACGTCGAACTCCCGGAGCTCATCATAGGAATAGCTGTTGTCCAAAGACAGCATCGGCGGGTCATGCCTGACGCTTGAAAACTCCTTGAGTGGTTCCCCGCCCACGCGCTGAGTCGGTGAGTCCGGCGTAACAAGGTCTGGAAACTCGGCCTCAATCTCGGCCAGACGTTCAAGCATCTTGTCGTACTCGAAATCAGAGATGGTCGGCTGGGCAAGCACATAGTACCGATAGTCGTGCTCGGCAATCTCGGCCCGCAGCCGTGTGATCTCGCGCTCAGCCTGCTTCCTGGTCATGCGTTATTCTTGTCCCAAAACCCGCATTGTCAACGCCGTCATTTGCTTGATTGCTACCACTTTCGAGTTAGAATCGGTTGAGGCACGTAACCATATGACCAGCCGCCTGTCATATTCTCTGCTGGCCGCTTTGACAATAGCCATGGCCGGCCCGGTTGGTAACTACCTTGGCTACGCCGTAGGCAGCACTGCGACCGACACCGGGTTCGGCCACGACTCCATTCATATGTACTTACCGGCCCCCTCAGACTCGGTGCTAAACCGGTCATTCCTGGACACAACCACGGTTCTGGCCGAAACCCTGCTTCCCACCGGCCCGGCGTATATCTTGCGCACTGTGATGGTTTCCGACACGACCCGCCGCGAAGCCGTGGACACTGCCTATGAATCCGGCGACACCCTGTTGCGCCGTCGTTTCGACTTTGCCGGGCTCTCGCTCTGGGCCAACATCTACCGCGTACCATTTGTCATCGGCTCCTGGTGGCCGACCGGCGTGGCCGGCACCTACTACTTTGACCTGAACGGAGACAGTCTGGAAGACACCATAAGAATCTGGGCCGACTCGGTCAAAGTTGTCGGCATCGAAGACGTTGTTGTGCCCTACGGCCTTGTCCGGAATTGCTACAAGCTGCTTCTCGTCGCCCGTCAGTCTCTGGCAATGACCTACGAGGGAGTTCCAGTCCGCGAGACCACTTTCATCCGCCAGCACGAATGGTACAAGGATTCGCTCTGGCGTATCAAGGACTCTCTCTCTCTGGTTGCCCGGGCGTATACGCGTATACTGATCTGGCTTCGCACCGCCGACATTTTCAGCACGACGGTCACGCAACTGACCGGTCTCCACCTCGGTACGACCGAGAATCCTGCTCCTGCTCCCTGCGCCGGTTCGCTTCATGCCAAGCCCAATCCATTCAGGAATGCTGTCACCCTCCATCTCGAGGCCGACAGCCCAACCGAACTCAGAATCTACAACGCCTCCGGCTGCCTGGTCCGTTCCCTGCCCGTGTCCTATCCTACCTGCTCACTTGCCTGGGACGGCCTGGACTTCCGCGGACGGGCGGCCCCGCCTGGCGTGTACCTTGCACGCTGCGGCATCCACTCCTGCGTCATAACAAGATTGGAGTAACCAATGCTCCTTCTCTGCCTCCTGCTTCTTGCGGCTCCGCCTGACGTTACGGTCTTACGCTGGGCCAGCCCGGATAGTTCGAAGCCGTTGTCTTTCCTTGAATGGAAATCCAGTCTTGTCTCCGGCCCGGCCTGGAACGTCAAGCTGGTTGCACCGTGCAGCCAGTCCGACGACCCACTTGTTGACATCTTGGTTGAAGACTCACTCGCCTCAACCCTTGCTCCGCTGCTCGACACGATGATGCTGGATATTGCAGCAGAAGGATACCGCGTCGCGGCGTACTCAGTCCGCGGGACGTCAGCCGAGTCATTACGCAAGTTTCTCAGGGCAGAATACGACTCCGGCCTTGTTGCTGCAGTCCTTGTTGGAGACCTACCGCTTGCCTGGTTCCAGCTCATTGACGACTGGAACTCAAACGGCCGCCGGGACCCAGACGAACACTACGAGGAATTCCCCTGCGACCTGTACCTGATGGACATTGACGGCAACTGGCAGGACTCGCTGCGCCGCTACGGCACCGCCGACTCGCTTGTTCAAGGTGCCGATGGCATCTACGATATCCACCGTGGCAACGTCGGCCCAGAAATCGGAATCAGCCGACTCGTAACTTCAACGCTCGGCAATGAAGTCGAACTCATCCGCCAGTATCTTGACCGGTCGCACCGCTACCGGCTCGGTCTACTCCGCGTCACCGACCGTGCGCTTGTGTACATTGACGACGACTGGTATCCCTGGGCTGCCGGCTGGAACTGGGATGTTGGTATTCTTTATCCTGACCGGGTATTCGTGTGCGACTCGGAAGTCACCAGAGCGGCCGAATACCGGCCACGCATTGACACAGCTGCATACCAGTTCATCCAACTGTGTGCCCACTCTTGGCCCGGTGGGCACCAACTCTGGTACAACAACAAACGCAGCTACGACTGGTTCTATGCCTACGAAATTCCCGGCCTTGACCCGGTCGCCTGCTTCTACAACCTTTTCGCATGCTCCAACGTCCGCTACACTGAATCAGGCTATTGCGGCGGCCGGTACGTATTCGAATCGTCATCCGGGCTTGCGGCAATCGGCTCGACCAAGACCGGCTCGATGCTCGAATTCAGGGATTTCTACCTGCCACTAGCCCAAGGTCGTTCGCTCGCACTCGCCTTCTGCGACTGGTTCTCGGCCCAAGCTGAAGACGGATTCGAACCTTGGGAACGGTCGTGGTACTACGGAATGTGTCTTGTCGGCGACGGTATGCTCAAACCCCGCTGGACCGTAGCGGTGAACGAAGACTTCGCCGAACCCGTTCCACGCGCTCTGCTGCCGACCATTGTCCGCGCCGGAACTCGCCTTGCACTGCCGGCCGGCGCTGCTCTATTTGACCATCTCGGCCGCCGCATTGCTGCCGTGCCATTCAATATTCGTTGTCCGTCGTTCGATACACCCGCGGCCCTGCCTGCCGGGCTCTATTTCGTAGTTCCCGGGCCCGGACAGCGGGCACTACCCCTGACTGTTGTCCGCTAGGCAGCGTAGCCAGCTCTACTGGCGCAGTACTTGACATCCGGCTCGAGCCGACCCGCAAGCCCATCGTGCCCCGACTCGTACGGGTTCTCCTTCTTGCCGTCGTCATTGGCCTACTCACCGTGTTCATCCTACGGTTGCTCCAGTCGAGCATAAACCAGTGCCATACTGCAGCCCCTACCCGCCTCCTATTTATCCCAGTATCTCGTCCGACTGCACACGTAACCACCACAGAACCACGCAACCGGGCATCCTACCCAGCGGCTAGCCCAAGGCCAAGTCGCCAACTTGACCACCGGTAAAGCCCGGGGGCAAAGCGTCGGACTGACCTGCAGACAAGCCGGCAGGTAGGCGACCGGTATTACCCCGGTTCAAACTGCGGGTTGAATTCCCTATCAACCCCGAGGTCGGTCACCAGGACGACTACCGCTACATATACCCGGATTTACCGCCAGGTCACCCGGCTAACTACTTGAGCGACAAACTCTTGGGTAGATACAGAGTTCAACCCCGGGGCTGTCTCTGGGTCTACCTGGGGGACTGTCCCCGGGACAGTCCCCCAGGCTGCCTGACACACTACCTAACGGACGAATACCCGAACACCAGCGTCATTTCCCATCCTTACAACCGCATGACTAGCGAGGAGTTGCGCGATCGGGCCATCGTCGGTTCTCTCATTGTCGCAAGTCGCATAGAAAAAGGCCAGCAGGGAGCGTACGCCTACACGATGACTAGCCGGGGCGGGTTTGTCCCGCCCCGGCCTCGTATGTCGGATCGGTCTGATCCGACCAATCGGTCTATCTCTGCACCACGAGCTTCTGGGTCTGCGAGTAGCCGCTAGCGTCAAGCCGGACAAGGTATATGCCTGATGCAACCTTGCGCAGGTCTAGCGCAACCGCACCAGCATTGTTCGCCACAAGCGTCTGCCGTTGGACTGACCGGCCGGCAACATCAAAGACAGTCACCGTCACCGGCCCGGCCTTAGGCAGGCTGTAGCGCAGCGTGGCAAAGCCGGTGGCTAGCGGGTTCGGGCTGATTGCTAACTGCAGGCTGCTCACTGCCGACTTGCCCGCCTGCACTCCGCTTCGCGTTTGAGGCGTGAGGCTTGAAGTCTGAAGCGTTCCTTCCACGTACCGCCACAGTTCGTAGCACTTGTTGCCCTTCAGGGCAAAGAATGCTCCGCCACCATAGGCTACTAGGTCACCACCTGCCTTCACCCGCTTCTTCTTGGCCGTGCTACCGTTCCCAGGCACGGTGTCGAGCTGATGCCAGGTGTCTGGTCCAGGGAAGTACTTGAAGAAGCCCTGCGTGTTGCCACCTTTGAGCGCATACATGCTGCCGTCATACCACGCGCCAGCAGCACCATCCGCTGACTTCTTCTTCTTTATCCTGCCACCTTCAAGACCATACACCGGCATGCCTGGTAGTGCAGTCTTGTACCAGGAGTCTGCTGCCACGTCATATTTGAACATGTAGTGGTGCGGGTTCTCCTGGGTCTTGTCGTAGTACTTTGACTGGTGCGCATAGATGTAGTTCACACCGTCATACACTAGGAACGAGCCCTTGTCGTACTTCTGCTTGTTCGCTCCGTACGGCACTTCTGGCAGGGTGTCCCATCTCCGAGCCGCTGGGTTATACCGGTAGAACTCGGTCTTGTAGCCCTTGAGTAGATACACGCAGCCAGTGTCCTTGTATGACGCAAACACCATGTCAGTGCCACCTTTGACCCGCTTGCCATACGGGCCTTCAGGCACACCAGGCATGGAGTCCCAGGTGTTGGCAACTGCATCGTAGCGCCAGAATCCAAGGGTGTTATTGCCCTTGGTCATGTACACGTACTGCACACCATCAGATACACCGACGCAGCCTTTGGACGGCGGCTTTAGCTTGGTGCCTTCGTTACCCGGTATCTCTTCCTTTTCATACCAGGTCCCGGAGTCACCAGCCAAGGGGTCGTACATGTAGAAGTCGGTCGCC
>JBDRUN010000054.1 GCA_039801365.1 candidate division WOR-3 bacterium | reverse complement strand
GGTGAGGATTATTCCCTGTTTTACGTGGAATTTGCAGAAGGCGTTGTCCTTGGCCGCGAGGAGCGGCACAAGCCACAGAATGCCTAGGTAAGACAACCAGGCTAGGCTCTTACCCTTCTCTACGTCATCCTCGGTACCGGTGGGCGGTTGACTTGCCGGACTTGCTGTTTTCTGTTCTTCCATAACGGTTACCTCCTTTTTCAACTCTGCCCGGGCGGCAGTGGACCCAGACGCTCGGCATAGGCTCCAAGCACCGGAATCCGCCAATACCGACCCAGGGCTGCCTGTATCAGACCAACAATCATAGCGACGAAGTACCCCAGTGACAAGACGGCTCCGACCAAATTATGAACAAGCCAGGCGATAGCGCGAAACAGGAATCCGATGACAAACACGCTGCCCATAACCCGACCAAAGATGATATCAACCATCCAGACGACAATCCAGAAAAGAACAAGTGCAGCGAAGAGAACAAGGCTCTGATATGCATGGAAGCGACAGAACCGATCATCCCGAGCCATAAGCAATGGCAAGACGAAAAGCACTGGCAGGTAGCCGATTGCGGCCAGCACGGTGTTTGACCGGTGCACCGGCGGTGTATCAGTTCCGCACTCATTAGCGATCATGATGCCTGCGTGTCTGAAGCCAGTATATTACCTCGAATCCAACTGTCAAGGTGAACTGTTCACCACAAGAAAACGAACGGCAGGCGCTAAGTCCCGCTTTGCCAAGAAGATAGGTATAAAGTCTGTTCCGGTGTCAACTTGTCTATCTTGATGCCCATTGTTGCCAGCTTAAGCCTGGCAATCTGTTCGTCCAAAGCGTCCGGCAGCTTGTACACCCGCTTTTCAAGCTTGCCGCGATTCCTAAGCAGATACTCTGCGGCCAGCGCTTGGTTGGCAAAGGACATGTCCATGACCATGGCTGGATGGCCTTCAGCCGCGGCCAGGTTCACCAGCCGGCCTTCAGCGAGTAGAACTATGCGCCGGCCGTTCCTCAACCTGTGCTCGACGCACCACCGGCGCAGCTCGCGCCTTGCGACTGTAATTCTCTCAAGCGCGGGTTTGTTGATCTCGGCGTCAAAGTGACCGGCATTGCAGATGACTGCACCGTCCTTCATGGCCAGCATGTGCTTGCGGTCAATGACGTTGATGTCACCGGTCACGGTAATGAATATGTCGCCCTGTGGGCACGCATCAAGAAGTCTCATGACCCGGAAACCGTCCATCCTGGCCTCGAGTGCTCTTACCGGGTTTACTTCGGTTATGATAACATCCGCGCCTAGTCCCCGAGCCTTGAAGGCTACCCCCCGGCCGCACCAGCCGTACCCGCATACAACGAGAGTCGAACCGGCTAGGAGCACATTAGTCGCCCGCATTATGCCGTCCAGCGAAGACTGGCCGGTGCCATAGCGGTTGTCGAACATGAACTTGGTCTGAGAGTCGTTGACCGCGATAATCGGATACCCGAGTGCACCGTCGTCGGCCATGCTTCTGAGCCTTATCACCCCAGTCGTCGTCTCTTCGGTCCCGCCAATTACTTCAGGCAGAAGACGGCGACGTTTGGAGTGCAGGGTCGCTACCAGGTCAGCACCATCGTCGGTCGTTAGGTGAGGTCGGTGTGCAAGCGCAGCGTCAATGTGGCTGTAGTACTGCTTGCGGTTCTCACCCTTGATTGCGAAGACCGGAATTCCGTAGTCCTTGACCAGTGCGGCAGCGACTTCGTCCTGAGTAGAGAGTGGATTTGAGGCACAGAGTCGAACATCAGCGCCGCCGGCTTTCAACACTCTGACTAGATTGGCAGTCTCGGATGTCACGTGCAGGCAGCAGGACATCCGCACGCCGCGCAGAGGACGAGAACGGCTGAACCTCTCCCCAATCTTTGCAAGTACCGGCATGAACCGGCCGGCCCATTCGATTCTTGCGCGGCCGGCCCTTGCCAGCCCGATGTCTTTTATATCACTTTCCACCATAGATACCTCCTAGCTGCAGGCACGGCGCAGTTCAGCAACCATGTCGAGCTTCTCCCAGGTGAAGAGTTCGACGCTGCGACTTAGTTTGGCATCGCGTACCTTCGCGGGCTTGCGACCAACGTGGCCATAGCACGCAGTTGGCAGGTATATCGGACTGCGCAGGTTCAAGTGTCTGATGATACCCCCGGGCGTCAAAGGAAACAGCTCCCGGACAACAGCTTCGAGCCTCCGGTCGTCGGTTCTGCCGGTTCCGAAGGTACAGACCGCGACGTCGGTCGGGTCAGCCCGGCCAATGACGTAAGCAAGCCTTACCTCGATGGAATCGCACAGACCGGCTGCGACGCAGTTCTTGGCAATGTAACGTGCCATGTATGTGGCTGACCGGTCGACCTTAGTCGGGTCCTTACCCGAGAACGCACCACCGCCATGCCGTGCCCAGCCGCCATAGGTGTCGCAGATTATCTTGCGGCCGGTCATGCCCGTGTCTGAACTGGGTCCGCCAATCACGAACTTGCCGGTTTCGTTTACGAAGTACTTTGTACGTCGGTCAAGAAGCTCCGCCGGTATCACGGCACGGACTACCGCATCAACTATCTCCTGGCGGGCCGTGCTGCTGATCCGTCTGCCGGTCTTGTCCAGGACGCTTTCGTCGTGCTGAGCCGCAATGACAACGCTGTCCACGCGGCGGGGAACGCCATCTTCGTACTCAACCGTAACCTGGGACTTGCCGTCCGGCCGGAGATACGGCAGAGTTCGATTTTTGCGCACCTCGGCCAGTCGGGCAGCAAGAGCATGGGCCAGCACGATCGGTAGCGGCATCAGCTCCGGAGTTTCGCGGCACGCATAACCGAACATTACGCCTTGGTCACCAGCTCCGCCGGTATCAACCCCCTGTGCGATATCCGGGGACTGCCGACCGATGGCGTCGAGAACGGCGCAGTCATCTGCGCTGATTCCAGACGCGGTATCAACGTAGCCGATGTGGCGCAGAAGGTTACGGACGACCTGCGGCAGGTCAACCCAGCACCGGGTCGTGATTTCACCGCCCACCAGTACCAGACCGACCGTCACGTAGGTCTCGCACGCCACCCGACCGACTGGGTCGCGGCGCAGGACCTCGTCCAGCACCGCATCCGATATCTGATCCGCAACTTTGTCCGGATGCCCTTCGGTAACTGACTCGGAAGTGAATCTCGTCTTCGCCAAGTCGCCTCCTTTATCTGAAACTGACGACGCGATATTCGTCTTTCGTCTTCCTGACCACGCAGCGGAAGTACCTGTTTCGGGGTCTGCAAAACACCAGCCGTTCCAGCATCAACCGGTCGCTCGGAATCACCTCGTTGGCAACGTCCCGAACTCGGCTGAGCGGAAACCAGCGTACCGTTCCTTCGGACGAACTTCTCAATTGCCCGGTCAGGGGCGAGAGTCGGCATACAAGCAGTAGATAGTGCATTGCCAGCCTGGGCCCTTCGTAAAGAAACTCAGTCACGACCCCGCATAGGCACTCGAACCGCGCGCGTACACCGGTTTCTTCAAGAACCTCACGGCGTACAGCCTGGTCCAGGTGTTCGCCGGTCTGAATCTTGCCTCCGGGCAGACCCCAGTGGCCGACAAAGGGTGGATTGCGACGCCTAATCAGGAGTATGCCCGGCTGGCCAATGACCGCGGCGACCGCGACCGGCAGAGCATTTGCGGGCTTGCACCTGGCTGACAACTGGCCTATCATAGTAGAAACTTCCGGCCGGTCAATTCCAGCCGGCGGGCCGGCTCGCTTCAAGGGACCGTTACGATAGCAGAACGGCCATTGCAGATTGCTCACTTCTCCCTAGCCTTGACCTTATTCCATACCCGGTCCATCTCCCTAAGTGTCGAACGGGCCAGGCTTCGGCCCCGTCGATGGAATTCCTGCTCCAAGAGTTCAAAGCGCTTTCGGAACTTAGCGTTCGAATCTCTCAGCACGCTTTCCGCATCCAGACCTAGATGCCGGCACAGGTTCACAAGCGCAAAGAATAGGTCGCCCAGCTCTTCAGCGACTCTGTCGGAATTCCTGCTTGTACCCCGAGTTCTGTCCTTGCGGGTGCGATTCCTGTGCCCGGACCTAGCTGTCCGTCTCAGCCGTGTCAGTTCTTTCCGTAGTTCATTGGTCTCTTCGACGACTTTGTCCAACACGTCTTCAGGTCTCGACCAGTCAAATCCGAGCCGGCCGCACCTTTCCTGGACTAGTTGCGACTCCTTGAGCGCCGGCAATGTCCTGGGCAATCCGTCAAGGACTGACTTCTTGAAGGCCTTGCCCGGTTCAGAGCGCTTGATGCGCTCCCAGTTCTCAAGCACTTCCCTTGCATCTGAAACCCGGGTCGAGCCATAGATGTGCGGATGCCGGGTCTTGAGCTTGGCGATTGTCCGTCTGAGCACATCCTCGAGTTTTGTGCCATGCTCTGCAGCGAGCACGTCGGCAAGGAAGATGCCCATGAACAGATAGTCACCGAGTTCTTCGGCAATGTGTTTCGGGTCAGCCGAACCCAGCGCTTCATCCAGCTCGTAGGCCTCATTCAGGACAAGAGGACGAGTCGAAGCAACCGTCTGCTTTCGGTCCCACGGACATTTCTGTCTGAGTCTTCTCACAACCGCAAGTAGTTCATCAAACATGCCGGAGTCTATCCGGCCAGTCCGCAGAATCAAGACGTAGTCTTGACTTTTGAGCTTCGGATGGTAATTTTGAGCGTGCTTCACTTCCCGGAGGAACTACATGAAGCCTGACTTACTATTTGCGACTGACCCTGAAGTGTTCGATGCAGTACGCCGCGAAACCGAGCGGCAGCACGACAACCTTGAATTGATCGCCTCAGAAAACTTCTGCTCGGAGGCAGTGCTTGCGGCTTTGGGCTCGGTATTGACGAACAAGTACGCCGAAGGGTATCCGAAGAAACGCTATTACGGTGGTTGCCGCTTCGTTGACATCGTCGAAGATTTGGCGCGAGAACGGGCCAAGCAGCTTTTTGGTTGCGACCACGCAAACGTGCAGCCGCATTCCGGTACCTCAGCGAACATTGCCGCTTACCTGACTCTGGCCCGACCCGGCGATACCATCATGGGCCTGAGTCTTTCCCACGGCGGACACCTGTCTCACGGTCATCCTATCAACTTCTCGGGCCGGTACTTCAAGGTCGTGCATTACACCGTTGACCCGAAGACCGAGCAATTTGACTACGCCGCAATCCGTCAGCTTGCGCTTGAACATCGGCCTAAGGTCATCGTGACCGGTGCTTCGGCGTATCCCCGCTTTGTTGACTTCGCGAGGTTTCAGGAAATATGCGACGAAGTCGGTGCATCGCAACTGGCCGACATCGCCCATATTGCCGGCCCGGTCGCGGCCGGACTTCATCCTTCACCGGTTCCATTTGCCCAAGTGGTAACCACCACCACGCACAAGACCCTGCGCGGCCCGCGTGGAGCAATCATCATGTGCAAGGCACATCTGGCTGAAGAAGTGGACAAGGTTGTGTTTCCCGGCACCCAGGGTGGTCCACTGGAGCATTGCATCGCGGCCAAGGCGGTTGCATTCAAGGAAGCGCTCACCCCTCAGTTTCGTGAGTATCAGCGCCAGACCCTGGCCAATGCCAAAGCTCTGGCCGAGGCTCTGGCCAGCCTTGGCTTTCGTATCGTGTCCGGCGGAACCGACAACCACCTCATGCTCGTTGACCTCAGGCCGAAAAAGATAACCGGCCGGGATGCGGAAAAAGTGCTCGGCAAGGTGCGGATAACCGTAAACCGGAACACAATTCCGTTTGACCCAGAGAAACCATTCGTTGCCTCTGGAATAAGGCTCGGCACCCCGGCCCTCACAACCCGGGGCATGAAAGAACCAGAGATGCGCAGGGTTGCCGGACTCATTGACCGGGCAATAGCGTCGGCTGGCGACGAAGCTGCTCTGGAAAAGGTCAAGACCGAGGTCGCGGAACTTGTGGCTGCGTTCCCGCTCTACGCTGAACGCCGGGCTGAGTACGCGAGCACATGTCTAGCCGCGGAGGTTCAGAAATGAACCGGAAGATTGCCGACATCAGGGCGAGACAGATACTGGACTCGCGCGGCCAACCTACACTTGAGGTAGACTGCATTCTGTCTGACGGCACGATGGGCCGGGCTTCAGTCCCATCCGGAGCTTCAACGGGCCGGTTCGAGGCCCTGGAGCTGCGTGACGGGAACCAGCAGCGCTACCTCGGTCGCGGAGTGCTGAAAGCGATCGAGAATGTCAATACCGTTATTCGCGAACGCCTGGCCGGCATGAGTGCATTTGACCAGTATCGTATTGACCACACGTTGTGCGAGCTCGACGGCACGACGAACAAGTCCAGACTCGGAGCCAACGCCCTGCTTGGTGTTTCGCTTGCAGTATGCCGGGCCGCGGCTGCGTCCGCCGGTCTTCCGGTCTACCGCTATCTTGGCGGGGCCGGTACCAGGCTTTTGCCTACCCCCCAGTTCAACGTCATCAACGGCGGCGCACACGCACCGAACAACCTCGACCTTCAGGAGTTCATGATTGTTCCGGCCGGTCTCCCAAACTTCCGCGAGGCGCTGCGGGCCGCAAGTGAAACGTACCAACATTTGAAGCGCCTGTTGACAGAGGCCGGTAAACCGACTACGGTTGGCGACGAGGGCGGGTTTGCTCCTGACTTTGCGGACAACGAGGAACCGATCAAGTTCGTGCTCAGAGCCATTGAGGCCGCTGGGTACGAGCCGGGTGAACAGGTATTTCTGGCGCTTGACCCGGCGGCCAGCGGCTTCTACCGTGACGGCAGTTACGTCCTCAGCATTTCCCGGGAACGACGGATGACATCTGATGACATGATCGAGATGTACGCCAGCTGGCTTGAACGGTACCCGCTCATCTCAATCGAAGACGGCCTGGCCGAAGATGACTGGGAAGGCTGGCGCAAATTGACCGCGCGACTTGGCTCACGGGTGCAGCTTGTTGGCGATGACATATTCGTGACCCAAATCAAGCGACTCGAACAGGGCGTGCGCGAGCATGTGGCCAATGCGGTACTCATTAAGCCCAATCAGGTCGGCACCGTCAGCGAGACTCTGGACTGCATGAAGGTTGCAGCCGAGCATGGGTATCGCACCGTGGTTTCTCACCGCTCAGGCGAAACTGGCGACCACTTCATCGCCGACCTTGCGGTAGCAACCAACTCGGGACAAATCAAGACAGGTGCGCCCTGCCGCGGCGAGCGGGTCGCCAAGTACAATCGGCTTCTGCGCATCGAAGAAGAAGACCGCCTGGCATACGCTGGACTTGTTCCTCTCACACGATGAAGCGCACCACTCCGTTCGCCAATCACCGCCAGCGGCTTGTGCGTCACAGATGGCGGGCCGAGGTGAACAGAAGGCGTTCTACAGGCCGCCGGTTCGGCTATGTTCTTCTGGGTGTCGGGATCGTTGTCCTCGCGGTGTTTCTGCCCGGTCCAAACGGCGTACTAAAGGTCTGGGCCAAGCACCGCCAGATCGTGCGATTAACCAGGGACATCAGGAGCCTTACCGTTGAGATCGATAGCCTGGAATCCTGTTGTCGTGTCCTCGCGCACCCGGACAGCGCACGCGAGCTTGCCCGCCGCACCTTTGGTAGCATCGGGCTAGAATCGGCTTCCGGACCACCCTGACTCGCTGCCTACCGCTTCACGTTCCGGTTCCTGACTTCATCGGAGCCCGGTCTATTACCTAATGCGCGTTCTCTTTCCTGTTGCCGGCAGCATGACTTGGGGCCGGTCTGTTTCCGGATGTCGGGTAACGATCGGCTCGATACCGTACACCGACCGGACTAGCTCAACGGTAATCACCCGTTCCGGCAAATCGCAGGCAACCAGCCGTCCGGACCGGAGCAGGAGCACTCTTGAACAGGCGAGCGCTGCCAGGTTCAAATCGTGAGCCAGCAGGACGATCGTGACTCCTTGTTGGTTCAAGCGTTCGAGAATGTCGAGGATCAAACGCTGGTGTGCAATGTCGAGATGAGACATCGCTTCGTCAAGGAGCAGGACTACTGGCTCCTGAGCAAGAGCTCGGGCCAGCACGACCCGTTGCTTCTCACCGGCCGACACTTGATTGATATTCTTGGTAGCGAGATGTGTCGCATCCACGAACTCAAGTGCCTCGCGTACGCGAACCCAGTCTGCCGGACCAGGGCTTTCCAACCGGCCAAGGTAAGGGTTCCGCCCCATCATCACTACGTCTTCGACTCCGTAGTCAAAGGCAAAAAAGCTTTCCTGCGGTACGACCGCGACCCGGCGTGCAATCGCACGGCGGGCAGTACGTACCACATCCATACCTAAAACCGAGACTCTGCCTGAGTGCGGGGCAAGCAGCCCGGCCGCAAGCATCAGCAATGTGCTCTTTCCTGCGCCGTTCGGTCCGATCACGCCGAAGAACTCACCGGGAGCGATGTCGAGGCTGAAGTTCTCAAACAGCAGCTCTGATCCGTATCCAAAATTCACCCGCTCAAACCTGACGGCAGGCTGGCCTGTCCTGGTCTGCTCTCCTCGATCCAGCGCAACAGCCTCAGGTCTTGCGTCCTGCGTGGTTTCGTGACCAGGTCTGTTGGTCCTTTTCACAACCTTCTCCTCAAAAGGTAAATGAAGAACGGGACGCCGATAAGCGCGGTCACAACCGACAAGGGCAGGCCACCCGGCACGATGTTCCGTGCCGCGGTATCGGCCAGCAGCAGAAGCGCGGCACCAAATAGAAATGATGCTGGCAGAACTCTACGGTGGACCGGTCCGAGTATCATCCGGACAAGGTGGGGCACTACCAGACCGACAAAGCTGATTGCGCCAGTGAACGAGACGACCAGGCCGACTAGAACCGAACAGACGACGAAGACAACCTTGGTAACTCTGGCAGTGTCTACACCCAGACTGCGTGCGGCTTCCTCACTTGATGACATGATGTCCAGGTCCCGGGCATATGCCACCAGCAGCCCACATCCGGCTAGCATTGTTGCGGCCGACCCGATGAAAAGCGGCAGCGACCCGCGCGTGAATGCCACGCCAAGATGTCCCATCAAGAGGTACACAGCCCGACCCAGAGGTTGCCGCGCCAGAACCAGTACGAGCATCACAAGACTTGAGAACAGGAAACTCATTATGACTCCGGCCAAGACCAGGCCGGTGACCGTCACTCTGCCTCTAACCCGGGCGAGAAGATAGACCGCAAGTATCGTCACCAGCGCACCGGCAAAACCTGCAACCGGTAGCACAACGCTTGTTGCCGTCCCCCAGGCGATCACCATGCTTGCGCCCAATGCCGAGCCGCTTGAGACGCCAAGGGTGAACGGGTCCACCAGGGGATTGCGAAGAAGTCCCTGGAGTGAGGCACCAACCAGAGACAGAACCCCGCCGGCCAGAATGCCGAGCGCAAGACGCAGCAGACGGAACTTGATTAGACCGCTCGAAGGTAGACCGCCCGGCCCAATTAGGAACGATACCGCGGCCGCGGCAATGAGCAAGACTACGAGCAGTACCCAGACTTCTGCCCTTCTTTCGGCGCTTCTTGCTCTGATCAGCTCTTAGCCCTCTTTCATCTCCTCTCTCCAGAAGGAGGAGGGCGGCGTAGGGGTGGTTCCTGTAATTCCGGATGTATAAGATGGCTGAGGGTGACAATGGCCTCAACCACCCTTGGACCGGGTCTGGAAAGGAGGTCTAAGTCTAGTCCGGTGTAGATGCGATTGTTCCTGACCGCCGGCACTCTGTCCCAGCCGAGCCGCTCAGCAAACTTGGCAGGAGAAACACCAGGATACAGTGCCAGAATCACGTCCGGCCCGGCTTTGACCACGTACTCTGGGTCAACAACCGGGTATTCCTGAGCCCCTCGACAGATGTTCCTCCCCCCTGCCTCTACTATCAGGCTCGACACGAACGAGAGCGGTCCGGCGGCCATCAGTGGCGAGTCGGAAATTTCAACATATACCGTCGGCGTGTCTGGAAACACGGGCAGACTGTCGAGCCGGACTCTGAGGCTGTCCACAAGCGACTTTGCGCGAGTGCCTGCAGCAAGAAGTTGGCCGACCGAGTCAATCTCCCTGAACACGTCCTCGACGGTTGCCGGTTGGGAAGTATAGTAGCGGATACCCATTTCAGAGAGCTTCTCGGCAATCAAACGGTGGGTAGGCATGGTGAGGAACACAATATCTGGCTTCAGTTGCGCAATCCGCTCAATATCCGGGTTCAGGAAGTCACCGACCTTGTACACGTACCTTGCTGACTCCGGGTAGTTGCAGAATGTCGTATTCCCGACGAGAGCCGAAGATGCACCTACGCGAAATATGATCTCGGTTACGCTCGGCACAAGCGAGACTACGCGTATTCCAGCGTGCGACTTGTGCGGCTTCGGACAGCCCACAGATAACAGCACGGTTATCAGAATTGAAGCAACAAGCCACACGGCCAAAGGAAAGAGCAAGCCGGAACAAGTAGAAACTGACTCCCGTAATTCCCGTACCCTAACGTTGCCTTGTCCTTCAAACCCGCTTCTCTGTACCTCTGACCTGATCGTTCTATTCCGCATCACTGGCGGCTGGGATTTGTCCCATGGGCACTCTGGCTTGGGAAACAGACTGGTTGGACTTGTGTCCCAAAACGATGTACACGGTATGTCCTATCATCCGGTCTGCAGGACGTGTCCCGCCTGCTCGTACCAGCATGTCACGTTTCAGTATCTCAGTTGAACGAACTCTAACAAACCCCTCCAACTCCATGACATTGGATAACTTGGAGAGTTGCTCGGCTGTGGGTACGATTGCAGCCAGCGGGTGTCCGCCGCGCAGGGAGCGGTGTGCAGCCCTTACAAGAGTCCACGGCTCTGGCACATCCAGGAACACGGCGTCAACGTCGGTCTGCTCAAATCCCCTGGTCTCCGGATCCTGAACAAAGAACTCGCAGAACTGTCCAAGTCCGTACCGCTCAACGTTCGCCCGCGCATTTTCGCTGAATTCAGACCTTCGTTCGTATGAGTACACCCTGCCAGTTGGCCGGACAAACCAAGCCAAGACCGAAGTCAGTCCACCTGAGCCCGACCCGGTTTCAATCACACGGGCACCGGGAAATACAACGGTCTCAAGAAGCATCAAGCCGGTGTCCTTAGGATACACGATTGTCGTCGTGCGCCTGACCTTGAGTAAAAGGTCGGCAATAGTCGGTTTCAGTAGATGAAACCAGCAGTTGAGCTGGGTCTTCACGCAGTCCCCGTAATCACGGCCAAGCATCTGGCTGAACTCAATCCAACCACGATGGGTAGAGAACCTGCCAGTTTCCTTGAGCTCCAAGAGGTATTTCATCCGCTCCGAATGATACAGCAACACGAAATCGCCGGGTTTCAGCATCGGCCGGAATTCTATGACCTACCCCTATCAAGTCAAGCAACCGCGGATGCCCAGATTTCGATATCAAGAGTCAGAGCTGTGACAATAGGGCGGCGAACGAGTCGTGGGCTCGGACTAGACAACGCGACACGGGATGCCCGTCGGTTGACAGCATCCAGCTCCAGCCTAGCATAGCTGTGATGAAAGCCGGCAAGTTGGTGTTCTTTGTCGCAGCGTTGGCTTCAGCGCCTTGTGCTGGAGCGCGGCTTCATGGTTTGGGCGACGGTGTGTTTGCCGATACGGTCGAGAACTTCGACGACGGCAATGTTGTCCTGCGTTCGTTTCCAGGCCAGGACATGCACCCGGATTCTTGGCGACTTGATACCGCCATCACCTACAACAATTCGCCGTATTCCCTTCGCTTACATGGCAACACTTGGAAGACCGAGTCAATCTACCCTATTCGGCTCGATTCGGCTGATGTGTGGCAGGTGGCAGCCTATGTTTCCTACCTTGGCGAAATCCAGGGTTTCGGTCTGCAGGATTCAGCCCATACTTTGTTCTATTCTCTTGCTGGCTCAGAGCAGGTAAACCCGGATACTTGGGTAGCGGTATATCAGGGTGCATTTCCGCTGAACACCTGGAACCTGTATCTCTTGCCGGTTGGCGAGGACTGGCTGGCCAGGTTCGGATACCTGCCGGTCGTCACCGGACTCGTATTCGTGAATGACCGGGATACTGACCCGCGTGCGGTGGTCTATTTCGATGAGATTCTGGATATTACTTCTGACCGACCGGTTGCGCCAAGGGTTGAGATATGGCACGCAAGCAAAGAGAAATTGCAGGTTCCAAGCGCCAAGTTCCAGGAGCCGGTTGACACTCCGCCCCATACATTGGTAACGGTGCAGTTCTATTCGAGGATTACCGATCCGGACAGCCGTTATCACGACTACTACTGGTCGTTCGGCGATGATTCCACAAGCCGGGATTCCTGGCCACTCCATACCTACTTGGTCCGGGACAACCACGAGTACACGGTTTTGCTCGAGGTCAGGGATTCGACCGGGTGCTGGGGCCGGGCAAGCTGCAAGGTCAATGTGGACCCGGGGCCGACAACACTTCCGGTGCGGGTAAACTTTACCGGTGACATCATGCTCGCACGGCGTTACGAGCTACCAGGCGGCATCATTGATACGCTTGGGCCGCGGGGAATCTTCAAGCCCACTCTCCCCTATTTGGGCGATGCAGCTGACATTACCGTCGTCAACCTTGAAAGCCCCTTGACGGCACAGGGCACACGGCATCCGACCAAGCCGATAGTATTCCGGGGACGGCCATCGAACGTCGCCGGGCTTACCTACGCTGGCGTTGACGTTGTTTGCCTGGCGAATAACCACGTGATTGACTACGGACTTGAAGGGATGCGTGAAACCCAGGACAGCCTTGCGGCCAATGGAATCGGCTATTGCGGTGCCGGTGCAAACTCATACGAGGCGTTTCAGCCGGTGTTTGTCCAGAAATCCGGGCTGAGCTTTGCGTTCCTCGCTGCCTGCGACCGGAACGGCCAATATGACAACTACCAGCCGTATCTTGACGCGGGGTTGAACAAGCCCGGGTTTGCGTACTTCGATTCGTTTCACATCCGACGCCAGATTGAGTCAGTTCGTAGCACCGCAGATATTGTCGTTGTTTTGGCGCATACCGGCGAGGAATACGCGTCTGCACCGGACAGCCGGTACAACGATGGTCAATACTCAAGGGCCAGTGTTCAGGAGGTAGACGAGTGGTACTCGCGGTTCGCACTGTTTCCGGCTCCGGGCGACACCGCGGAGCGACACCGGGCAATCGAGGCAGGTGCCGACCTTGTCGTATGCCACCATCCGCACGTGCTTCAGGGGTTTGAGGTGTACAAGGGCAGATTGATTGCTCACTCGCTTGGGAACTTTGCGTTTGACCAAGAGTATTCGGAGACCTACCCTTCGGTGATTCTTGCCGGGGAGGTGGACGAGACTGGTTTCCGTAATTACACGCTCATCCCCGTATTCATTGACGACTACATACCGAATCGGGCGTTCGGTCGGCTGGGCCGGCACATTGTTGACTACCTGGCCCGACGCTCCCGGGACCTTGGCACCTACGTGGTCGTAAACCCCGAGAGTACGACGGCCTGGGTTGTACTCGACACCGCTACACTCGTCCCCATCGTCTACTCTCAGTCAGGCCAGTTGCAGCTGCTCCAGCAGTCTGGATACTGGACTTCCAATCCCTTGGCTCTTGTCCGTATCGGCTGCCTGTCGCGTGTAGTCTCGGCCTCACCCGGACGCAACTGGCAGTTCCGACTGGGACGGGATATGGTCTGGTTCGGCAACTTCGAAAAGGAAGGTGCCACGATGTGGCTTCTGGACCAGGCGGGCGAGAGTTACGATACCGTATGTTACGAGGGCCAGCGTTCGCTGCGCCAGACACGTGCAACGGGTGCCACCCGGATAGTGACCGGCCTTGAGGACCGGGTGGTTTGCTATTCCGATACTGCCGGTTATTCCCTGTACGCATACATGAAAACCCGGAATGCGCGACTTGCCGGCGCTGCCGCTCAATTCTACACCGCAAGGGCCGGCTCTTCACCTATTGGTACGGCAAACCTCGGTACTGAAATCAATGGCACGACCGACTGGAGATTCTATTACCGCGATTTCAGCCCGACCACTGGCACTGCGTACTTCGACCTGGAACTGGCAAGCAGTGCTCCTTATTCCGACACTGGTTATGTGTGGTTTGACAATGTCGGACTGATCGAATGGGAGCCATGGCAACCGCTGACCGATGCAGTGAGAGTTCCTCACCCGAATGACTACTACTGGATTCAGCTCAGAGCCACTGACACGGTCGCCAGTGCGACCTTGTTCTACGAGGAGACTGGCTACGACCGTCTCACGAACGTGCGAGCCGGGCCCGGCTTCTTGCCCGTACTCGGGCTGCTCTTGCCGGGTCCGAATCCTAGCCGATCTCCAACCGCCATTAGGTACAGCCTGACTAAGGCGAGCTGGGTCAACCTTTCAGTGTACAATATTCTTGGTCAGAAGGTACAGACCCTTGTCAGCGGACTGTGTCCTGCTGGTGCTCACTCGCTTGTCTGGGGCGGGTGTGACAGCAGCGGAGCACCGGCCTGCTCTGGTACGTACTTCCTGCGGCTTGAAGCCGAGGGTCAGGTACTGTCCAGGCGACTGGTCCTGGTCAGGTAATCCGAAATCCGACCGTTACCAAGCCCGCGGCACGGTGAGAAACGAACTCAGGGCGCCCAAAGGCGCCCTGAGCTTCCACGACGAGATTGCGCTATTCGAGCAGCAGAGCCTTCACCCGGCTTGCACTGTCAGGTGTTTTGATGTCAAGGAAGTACACCCCACGAGCAAGGCTCCCAGGCTGCCACCGGAAGCTACCGGCCCCGGCCTTGACGTCCATCGTCCGCTCCTCAACAAGCCGGCCGCCGGCATCATAGACTGAGAGCTGAAGCTTGCCGGCAGACGGAGTTGAGTAATGAACCAGGGTGCTGCGGCGGAAAGGATTGGGCACAAGCTCGAACCGGTGTTCTGCTTCAGACCAACCCGGATTCTGGCCGATACCGACATGGGCATCGTACCAGGACTGAGCACTGTCGGCATTGACCCGGATCTGAGTTTCGTCCGTACCGCCGACGAACGCAACTGCGAACCGGTAGCTCTGGCCCACTCCCAGATCGAATGGGCCGACCGATGCGATGAGCGACCAGTCATAGGCCCGGTTCGACGTGCGCTGGACAACGGTACCGTTCATGAAGCGCCACTTCATGCCATCAGTCATCGCCGAGTCCGGATACACATATCGGGCATGGTCAATGCAGGACAGGTTCTTGAACGAAGTCGGCGCCAGGATTTTCACGCCGACGGTTGGGTTGGCCGTGGACTGTTGCCTCATATACACAAGACGGCGAACCGTATCCGAGCCGGCGATATTGGCGGTCGGTGCTGTTCCGATATCGAAGTCCGCGAACACACCGGCGCAGACTCCGTTGACTGCGCTTGCTCCGGCATTACGGATGTCGAATGCAATCACGACGAAGTCATCGTAGCCTGGCGAGCCAGCGGTACCCATCTGGTGACTGTTCTGAACCACCTGGATACCCTTCGGTGCCGGGTGACCGGCATCCGAGTACACGCCCCGGTAATGCTGGTCACTGGTCGGTGGCACTGCGTTCCTGAGACTGTCAACTGGCTTGAGGTCATCATTCACCGGCCCGTTAGCCGGGTTGCTGAAGTGACGGTCAGCAACATAATTCACGTCATTACCAACCGCGAAACTGGAATAGAACAGCGCCGAGGTCGCGGTCTTAGGATAGCAGAATCCGACACCAAGGTCCTGGGCCGGCGGGTTGTCGTAACCGATTGAGCCGAAGCAGGTCACCGAAAGCTTGCAGTACCCGGTATCGTGTGTCATCAGCGGCTGACCGGTCATGATGCCGGTTGTTTGACGCACCGTATCGTTGGACGGGTCCAGGTCGCCGGCAAGCGACGTGAACATTCTCACGCTGTAGGAGGCACCGGACGGCCCGGTATTCCAGTTCGGTGTGAACGTCACGTCCGCACGGTTCCCGGGATTGAGCGGGCCGGCGTAGGTGAGAGTTTGGTTGTACACGCGAGTTCCGGCTGAATCAATCCAGCACGTAACTGGGATGTTTGATTCAGCACTCATGCCGAAGTTGACAATTCTGGCCTTGCAGGGATAACTTCCCGGATTGATGGACTGGCCGGGCGACAGAATCTTGGTGGCGCCGACGTCATGCGCCAGCGTCACCCCGCGGGCAACGATCGCTCTGATGTTCCAACTGTAGTTCAGCTGTGGGTTGACGTAGTAAAGCTGCTGCCACGAACCGCCGGTAGAGATGAACCCCGAACGATTGGGAATCATCGGCCCGGAGTCAACGCCCAGCGGGAATGTGCCGGCCGTATGCGTTATCCTGATGCAGGCCCAGAAGTCAATACCTGCTTTCATCACCTTTGGTGTTGTCAGATTGACGCGCTTCCATTGAAGCGTGCCTGAACCGGTATAGGGCATCGAGTCCAGAATTGCACCTGGTGTCGTATCGGTGTCCTCACCAAACACGAACGCGTACTGGTCTGACGATGCGTCACGCTGATAGAATATTATTGCCTTGAGCGTACAGTTATAGGTCGGCGTGAAGCGTACCGCGCCTCGGAATGTGCCGCCGTTCGTCAGGCCGATGGCGTTGAACGGGGTGCGGTCGTAATGGAGGGTTTCGTCAGGGTTATCATAGGGTTCGAGTTCAACCGGTACAACCGGGTTCAGCACGACTTCGTTCGGTGCCAGCTTAACATTCGCTGCACTGAGCAGCGGTGTCGTGGTCTGGTGCCCGGCCTCACGGTTGCCCGGCAGCGCCCCCGGCGCCAGCCCGACCGCGAGTATCAGACACAGGACTACAGTACTACCTTTCATCAGCTCCTCCTGTTTAGCCTGTAGCTTCTCTTCTTGTCCGTCCGCACTGTGCGCGGACCTCCTGAGGCAGTGTAGCGGCGCAGCACAGCAATGTCAATAGCGAGTTTCTTGACTTTGGGCCGGCCAAGGCACATCGTGACCCCCTGCCTGACGCTTGCGCGTTTCATATGATACCCGTAGCGCCAGCAACTCGTCAAGGTCGAGCGCAGGCAACAGGAGAACACCCTGGTCTACCTGCGGCGC
>JBDRUN010000053.1 GCA_039801365.1 candidate division WOR-3 bacterium | reverse complement strand
GTTTGATAGTGTTACGATCATTACTCGGTCGGGCCAGAAGGATACACCCTGCCCGACCCTTTTTCCAGCCAAGTTACACACAAATAAGGATACTACCGAAAGCCCGGTCGGCATTGACAACCGGACAAGGCCCGTTATAATTCCCTGTTGGTTGCAGAAGGACTTCGCATCCAACCGACAGCGCAGAAAAGAAGTCCTGAAGCGCTTGTGACCGTTCATTGGCCTATGTGACCGGACCGAATCCGAGCCCGTAGCGACCTTTAGCGACTCCCAAGCAAAAAACAGGGGTGCAACCCCGGAGTCCAGTCCGCTTCGATATGGACATTTGTGGTTCCAGGACGCCCCAGATTCCCGGCGACAGACGCCGGTGGAGGTAATACAATGAGTCAGCGCATATTCGTAGGGAATCTTCCCTTCAGCGCTACCGAAGAACAGCTCACCGAGCTGTTCAGCAAGCATGGCGAAGTCGTCTCGGCTTCGATTGTGAAGGACAAGTTCACCGACCGTTCCCGAGGATTCGCCTTCGTGGAGATGGCTACCAGTGAGGCGGCAGCCGCGGCAATTTCTGCCCTCAACGGCCAACCGATGGATGGCCGGCCGCTCACCGTGAATCAGGCCAAACCAAGGCCTGAGGGCGGTTCGCGCTCAAACCGCGGTGGCGGGTTCAGCGGCAACCGCTGGTAAGACTTTTCGCCACTAGCCGGTGGGCGGCGTCTGTGACGCCGCCCACCTCTTTTTTGCCGGTCCGTCAGACCGTATCAGACCCTAAAGCAGTTTCGGTTGACCCTACCAGCGAATAACGACGCCGCCCCAGGTCAGACCCGCGCCGAATGCCACCATTATCACCGCATCACCGGCACGTATCCGACCGCCGCGCCGGGCCTCGTCCAATGCGATTATCGTCGAGGCCGACGAAGTGTTGGCATACTTCTCAATATTGACGAATACCCGCTCCTTCGGGAATCCAAGCATCTTGGCCACGGCCTCGATGATGCGCAGGTTCGCCTGGTGCGGGATCAGGAGTTTGATATCTTCGGCCCGCAGTCGCGCCGCATCCATCAGCTTCCTGACCGCATCGCTCATGCTCCGCACCGCAACCTTGAAGATGGCGTTGCCGTTCATCTTCAGGTAGTGGAGTCGGTTCTTCACCGATTCCACACTGGCCGGAATCCTGGACCCTCCGGCCGGCATGCACAGGTCCGGCCCGCGTGAACCATCTGAAGCAAGAAAGCTCGCAACGATGCCCCGGCCGGTATCGCCCTCAGCCCTGACCACGGCCGCACCCGCACCATCAGCAAGCAACACGCAGGTACCTCGATCGGTCCAGTCGGTTATCTTCGAAAGCACCTCAACGCCAACAACCAGGATGGTCTTATAGGTTCCGGCCGCAATAAATTGCCGGGCCGTGGCCAGTGCATAGATGAACCCGGTGCAGCCTGCTGACAGGTCCATCGCCGCCGCATTCTTCGCACCAAGCCGGTCCTGAATTATGCAGGAGGTCGAAGGGAACAGCATGTCGCCGGTCACGGTTGCGACAATGATGAGGTCGAGCTCTTCAGGACTGACCCGGGCGTCGGCAAGAGCCCGCTGGGCCGCACGTAGGGCGAAGTCTGAGGCCGCCTCGTCCGGCCGGGCAATCCGGCGTTCCTTCATCCCGGTACGCTCCACAATCCACTCATCCGAAGTATCTACCATTCGCTCAAGGTCCGCGTTGGTAAGCACGCGTTCAGGCACGTCAAAGCCGGTACCGGTGATGACCGCTGAGGGAGGACTGATGACGCGCGCATTCTCGGTCCCGGAATCGTATGGTCCGGCTTGAGCCCCCGGGCAAGCGACCTCGGGAAAGGGTTTGTTCACAATGTAGATAATAGCGGCATCCAAACCCGAGTCAACCCGCGCCCGAGTCGTGGCCGCGCTTGCAGCACTGCTCTTGGTCACTACAATGAACACCACAGTGGTCCAAGTCGAGTGTGTCGTCAATGGAAGACCGGCGCGCCTGCACGTGCCTCCCTTTGAGCCGGCTTTGTACGTATTGCGGGAACGGCTGGGCCTGACCGGGACCAAGGAAGGCTGTGCCGAAGGCGACTGCGGTGCGTGTACCGTTGCGCTCGGCACCCGGCGCAATGGTGAAGTCCACTTCCGGGCAGTCAATTCCTGTCTTCTGCCCGCAGCCCGGCTTCATGGCCGGTACGTCGTTACAGTCGAAGGCTTGGCTGGCCCTAGTCGGCTCCATCCGATTCAGCAGGCCCTCCTTGACTACCATGCGGTGCAGTGCGGATTCTGTACACCCGGGCTCGTAATGTCAATCTTCTGCCTGCTTGCGGAACACCGGTCCCCTACTGATGAGGAAGTCGCTGCCGCGCTTGAAGGCAATATCTGCCGCTGCACCGGTTACGAGTCAATCCGCGCCGCGGTCCGGTCCCTGCGCGGCGGGAGCCGCAAGGATATCATCCCCGACTACTTGTCCGGAATCGCCTCGATCCCGGCAGCCACGGACCACGATGCATGTTCAGGTAACGGCTTCCACGCCCCACGTAACCTTGCCGAGCTTGTCGGCATCCTCAAGTCCGAACCGAACTGCCGGTTCCTTGCCGGCGGAACCGACCTGATGCTCGAACTCGACAAGCACAACATCAGCAGGATAATTGACCTTTCGGGCCTAGCCGAACTAGGACACATCGGAGTAAAGGACGGCTTCCTTTCCATCGGTGCCGGCGTCACGCTTGCCGAACTCATCGTTGACCAAGAAGTCGGCAGACTTTTCCCGGCCGTCGGTGAAACCCTTCGACAGATGGGCTCAGCTCAAGTCCGCAACGTTGCCACCGTCGCCGGCAACATCGCCAACGCCTCGCCAGTTGCCGACGCTGCGGTTCTTCTACTCGCACTCGGCGCCCGCCTTGTGCTTACGTCGGCCCGGACCGAACGTCGGCTGCCGCTTGAGCAGTTTTACATCGGGTACAAGCAGACCGCGCTTGCACCGGGCGAGTTCATCGCCCGAGTCGAAGTACCGCTCAGTTCCACGCCAGTCGCGTTCGTTAAGACCAGCAAACGCGGTTCTGTCGACATCGCCTCGGTCAACTCGGCGCTGGCACTGCGGCTCGATGGCAACACGATTGCCGATATCCGATTTGCCCTAGGTGGTGTCGCACCATTTCCGATGCTTTCCGAAGCGGCCGTCCGATGTCTGCTGGGCCGCAAACTATGCAGTCGGACCGTCCTCGCCGCGGCCGACGCAGTCGCGGCCGAAATCAAACCGATAGCTGACGTTCGCGGTTCCGAGTCATTCCGTCGCACACTCGCACACAACCATCTCATGCTTCTTTTCCGCCGCCTTTTCCCGGACCTTGTCCTGGCTGGAACCTAGGCGATGGATTCTGTGACCAATCCGAAGCCAGCCGGATCAGAAACGATTCTATCAGGCCCGACGCTTGTCACCGGTTCTGCCCGCTTCGTCCGCGATGAGCCCAGACCTGAGGGCCTGCTTTTTGCCGCCGTGGTGCCAAGTCCTGTCCCATGCGGCCGGCTCATAGGCATTGACCGGTCCGCCGCACTCGAACTTGCCGGTGTCAAGGCAGTACTGGAAGCTGGTGACATTCCAGGTGAGAACCAAATTGGTGAGGTATTTGACGACGAACCCCTGCTCGCCTCAGGAGCAGTGAACTACGCCGGTCAGCCGGTCGCCGTGGTCGTGGCCGAGACGGCCAGTCTCGCCCGCCGCGCCGCTGCGGCGGTGAAGGTGAACTGCGAGGAGCGCGATCCAGTCCTGACCATTGAACATGCGCTACGTCTTGGACAGCTCTACGCACCTGAGCGGCGAATCGAACGCGGCGACGTCGAGGCCGGGCTGAACCAAGCCGACCTCGTGCTCGAGGGTGCAATTCACACTCCTTCTCAGGAACACCTGTACCTTGAAACCCAGTCCTGCCGCTGCTTACCAAGCGAGGACGAAGAGATAATCGTGCTTTCCGCAACCCAGAGCCCGGCCGACGTCCAGCACGGCGTGGCCCGGGTGCTTGGGCTTCGGGCAAACGATGTCGCGGTCGCCACCCGGCGCCTAGGCGGCGGGTTCGGTGGCAAGGAAACCGGCGCGACACTCTGGGCCTGTTTATGTGCCCTTGCCTGCCATCACCTGCACCGGCCGGTCGAACTTGTGCTCAGCCGGAAGGACGACATCGCCTGGACCGGCAAGCGCCACCCATTCGAGATCCACTACCGGGCGGGCTTCGCACGGGACGGCCGGTTCCTTGCCTATTCGGTCGAGTTCAACATCAACGGCGGTGCATCTGCGGACCTGAGCATGGCCATTCTCGAACGGGCGATGCTCCATGCCGACAACACTTACTTCATCCCGAACATCCGGATTGTCGGACGAGCCCTGCGCACTAACCTGCCACCCAACACTGCGATGCGCGGTTTCGGCGCGCCCCAGGGTATTTTTACAATTGAGCACGTCATCGAGCGCGCAGCACTGCACCTGAAGTTCGATCCGCTTGAAATCAGGCTGCGCAACGCATACCGACCCGGCCAGGAAACGCCCTTTGGGCAACCGGTGAGGGACGCTCGGACTGGTGCCCTGCTATCACTTCTCGCCGAGCGCACCAGGTACGAAAAACTCAAGGCCGAAACAAGAAAACTCAACGATACCAGCCCCGAACGCCGACGCGGAATTGGCATCGTGCCGGTCAAGTTCGGCATTTCCTTCACTGCGTCGTTCAAGAACCAGGCGTCGGCCCTAGTCCTTGCGTACCGCGACGGCACGGTTTCTGTCTCACACGGCGGGGTTGAGATGGGTCAAGGCGTGAATACCAAAGTCGCTCAGGTGGTCGCCCGCGAGCTCGGCCTGACCCTCGACCGCATCCGGGTCGAAAGTTCCGATACCAAGCGAATCGCCAACGCTTCGCCGACTGCGGCCTCAACCGGCGCTGACCTAAACGGCAACGCGGCTCGCATCGCAGCCCAAAGACTCGCGGCTCGACTCAAGGCGTTCGCAGCCCCAGTTCTCGCGTCCGGATTCGCACCGGACCCTTCCCGGATCGTACTGCACGGCAACGCTGCATTCGACGAGCGTGCGCCCGACCGACAGCTCGACTTTGCTCGGCTATGCTCTGATGCTTACCGTGCCCGGGTCAGCCTGGCCGCGCACGGGTTCTACGCAACGCCCGATATCGCCTGGGACCGGGAAAAGGGCCAGGGCACGCCGTTTTCCTACTTCGTATTTGGTTGCTGCCTTGCGATGACCGAAACCAATCTTCTGACCGGCGTAAGCCGCCTGGTCAAGGTCCATATCATCCACGACACCGGCGTAAGTCTAAATCCCGGCATAGACCGGGGACAGATCGCAGGTGCATTCTTCCAGGGCTTTGGGTGGACCTGTCGTGAACAGCTCAAGCAGCAAGACGGCCGGTACTTGACCGATTCGCTCTCAACCTACAAGGTCCCGGGTTTCTGCGACCTTCCGGAGGAGTTTGTCATCGAGCTAGACCAGCATCCGACCGTGTACGCAGGCGTACTCGGTTCCAAGGCGGTCGGCGAGCCGCCGTTCATCTACGGTATCGCGCCGTTCTTCGCAATCCGCCACACGCTTGAGTCAATGACCGGTTCCGAAGTCGAACTGGCGATACCGGCTGTACCGGAATCGGTGCTTGCCGCGCTCGCGGCAACCCGGCCCTGAAGATGGACGCCGAACTGCAGAAACGTGTGCTCGCCGCACTCGAGGCGAACACGCCGGCAGTGCTCGTCACCGTGGTCGGCACCAAGGGCTCGACTCCGGCCGTAGTCGGCGCAAGGATGCTCGTTTACCCTGACCGGACCATCTACGGCACGGTTGGCGGCGGCGTGCTAGAATACAAGGCCATTGAAACTGCGTTGGCTGCGAACGGCCCGCCTCACACCGCCCAGTTCGCACTGATAACCGACGGGTCTGAGAGGTCAGACTCAGGACTCTCCGCCGACTGCGGCGGTTCGGTCGAACTACTTTTCGAACCCTTGGCTCGGGCCGACCTCCTCTTCGTTGTCGGCGCTGGCCACTGCGCACTCGAACTCGTGCCCCTCTGCCGCAAGCTCGGATTCCACGTCACGGTTCTGGACGACCGGCCGGACTGGGCTTCACGTAAACGTCATCCGCAGGCCGACAAGGTCATCTGCACCGACTACGCGCAGGCCGGCAAGCACATACGGTTCACCCGCCGCACCTACGTTGTCATCATGACCCACGGACACAAGCACGATGAAACGGTTCTGCGCCAGTGCCTACGCCGTGAGTTCGCCTACCTTGGAATGATCGGCAGCGAGAAGAAGGTCCTGTCCTGCTTCGAACGGCTCCGGTCCGAAGGCTTCACCCGCGAAGAACTGTCAAAGGTCTATTCGCCGATCGGCTTCGCAGTCGGCTCGAGGACGCCGCCGGAAATCGCGGTCAGCGTCGCGGCTCAGCTTCTTGCCGTGAGAAACGGATGCGCAAGCCTGCGCTTCAATTCCAACCCGCTCCTCTCGACCTGACCGCTACCGGGCCAAAACCAGCCGCACGACCGTTCCCGGGTGAACGCCGGTGGTTCGGCAGATATACACGCCTTCCGGTAAAATCCGGCCGCACTCGTCGGTCCCGTTCCATTCGACGCTGGACGCCCTGCTCTCCATGCCGCACACAGTAAGGGAACGGACCAGCCGACCGGAAGCAGTGTAGATTTCCAACTCCTTACAGCAGACCGTCGCCGGAAGTCGGATTGCCGTCTGAATTCGGAACGGGTTTGGCCTGGCTTCAACCGTGCAGCGAGAGACATACGGCATAGGGCGTCCCTCTGCTAGCCCAATTATGGGTGAAAGAAGCACCTCCAGCTTCGTTAGTGAATCGGCGCCAACTGGCACGCCGTCAACTGTCTTTGATTCGTATCCCGGTGCCGAGAACACGAAGCGGTAAGTCCCGGCCCGAAGCAACCGATAGAAGCGACCGTACACCGAGTCTGCGGTCCTTGGTACCACCGAATCGCCGAGCACGCCCCACAGCCCGACCTGAGCCGGTACCGGCCTGAGTGACAGCGAGTCGCGCACATGACCGGTCACTCCGCCGTAGAACATCCGGTCCAGAAGGAAACCGATTCCACGATAGTTGGCTTCGCACTCGACCGCGATTGATTCTGCCGAGGGGAAAAAGCTCAACCCAGTCTCGATCAGGAAATCGAACATCCCGGTGCCGCCGTAGAGCCATTCTGAACTCATCCCTGTTGTCTGCATCCGGCTTACGGTATATCCACCGATGACCAAGGACAGGTTCGTCGCCATCTCGCTAAGTGTACCGTCATCCGGCGTTACGAGTCCGCCGTACTGCCAGGGATACATGACCACGCGTCCATAGCTGTGATAGGACGCGCCGACAAGAAACCTCCGCTGCCAGGCCATCCGCGTGACCGCCTCGATTTCGCGCTCTGATCCAGGGGCCGGCCCACGATAGGTCCAGCTTGTCGGGTCCGGACTGCCGCCAACAGCCCAGCGCCAGTCGTAGTTCCGGTTCAAATCAACCCCGTCTGAATCCGGATTTATTGGCCCGCCGTTCAACCCATTGTCGCGCAGATTCTTACGCCACCACGGCGACACAAGACTGCTGTCGGTTATGTACGCAAACCCCTCCGGATTGACAATCGGCAGAAAGTGCAGCTCGGCCGAATCAACCCAGTGTCTGATCCGACTGCTATCTGGGTACCCGGCCAGAATCTGTCTGATGGCATACAGACATATCTCGTTACCCAGAGGCTCCCGGGCATGATGCATTCCGGTGAAAAGAGCAGCCGGCTCATCCTCACGCATCTGCGGATTGTGCGAGATTACAAAGTGTGGTATGGGCAAGAAAAAACGCTGGCCGTAGCCACATGCATCAAGCCGGGTGATACCCGGATACTGTGCATGCAGCGACTCAAGTACGGCCCATGTTTCACTCACAGTATGGTACTCGGGCGGAATCGCGATGCCGCTGTCAGTGTCTAGCACGACGATCCCAAGACCCTCTGACTCAAGCTTTGCCTGCTCGGCTTTGGTAACAACCGCATCAACATAGTTTGCAAACAAGGGCGTAGTCAAGTCCAGCCTGAGCTCGTTCAGGCGGACACGGTCCTCAGGCCCTGACAGTCTGATACGCACCAGAAACCTCGGCTCCCGCGCGCTCAGCGCGGTCGCAACCAAACAGACAAGAATCGCCCGCTTCACCCAAAACCTTCCGTGGTTTCAGAATCCGATTCTTCTCGCCTTTGATTAGGTGCCGTTATGTTCTGCGTGTCCCTGGTGTTGCTGGTATCCAAGGCGGCTGTTCCGTGTGTCGCGAATCGAGTTTCAGGCCTTGCCTCCTCGTGTCCCCGCATCTTTGTACTCAGTCCGGTTCCCCGCCACCCTTTCTCGCCCAGGCGCTCAAGCAGCCGTTCAATCCGGTGCTGGTTTACGAAGTACAGAACCGCGAACACTGCCGCCACAAGTCCAAGTATCGCCCAATGCAGCCCGGAAAACCGGGTCGCACCCGAACCAAGTCCGCACTCAATCAGATTGGACGGCAAACGGGCAACGAGCACCAGAACGAGAAATAAGGGCAGCGGCAGCGTCGTCAGACCCGCAACATAGTATACCCAGTCGCCCAAGGGGTTTGGTACAAGAAGGAGCAGAAAGACATAGAAGGTGCCACGGCGGAGCATGACGTGATCGAGCCGCCCCAGCTTATCGCTCGGTACGAAACTGGCAAGCAAACGCCGGCCAAGCAATCGAGCCAGCAGGAAGTTGACCGCCGCGCCAGCCAGCACTCCAAGCATGAGCCATGCTAGCGTCGGCCACAATCCAAGCGCATATCCACAGGCAAACGCCACTACGTTTCCGGGCAGAGGCGCAACAACAATCTGAAGCCCTTGAAGCAGGATGACGCCCAGTGGTGCCCAAGCACCCCAGCCCTGTACCAGTTGTCGGAGTTCGCCTGGATTGCGGAAGTAGTGCCACAAGTGCCGGCCCGCCAGCACCATTACCCCGACCAGCACCACAACCAGCGCCACAGATAGCCATGCTGACCTGGCTTTCATACCAGACCCCAGGTCATAGAAAATGACCAAGGAACAGAGAAGTCTAGGAACTGTTGATGGTCATACCGCCTTCTGCCCCTTCTGCACACGGTGTTGAGTGGCGGATGGTGCTTCACGTCAAGTCAAGAATAGTCCATGCCCGCCGTCTGTCAAAGTCGAACAACCCCCAAGCCTCTGTCTGCGGACAGGATGCATAAGAGGGGATTTCCTCACCCGGAGCCTAGACCAGTTGCCGGCATTCAGCGCAGACTCACTGAGTATGCGTCTAACTTCCGCATTTTCAACAGGCTTCACCTTGACACTACGGCACAAGCGTGTAGAATCCAACTAGGGATGCTGGAAACCCTCATCGGTCGAATATTCGGCACCAAGAATGAACGCGAGCTGCGGAAGCTATGGCTTCGCGTTGCCGAAATAAACTCGGTGTTCGAGAAACTCTCGGGGATCACACCGGAGGAACTGCCGAAAAGGACTGAACAACTGGTTGCCCGAGTCCGGGACGGCGAATCTTTGGACGATGTGCTACCCGAAGCGTTCGCGTTGGTTAAGTGGGCGTGCAAGTTCCTTGTCGGTAAACAGTGGCCGGTCGCAGACACGATGCAGACCTGGAACATGGTACCATTCGACGTCCAGCTCATTGGCGGCATCGTACTCCACCAGGGGAAAATTGCGGAAATGAGAACGGGCGAGGGCAAGACGCTGGTCGCAACGATGCCCTTGTACCTGAACGCGCTTGAGAAAAAGGGCTGCCACCTGGTCACCGTCAACGACTATCTGGCACGACGCGACCGTGAGTGGATGGGCCCGGTCTATGAGTCACTGGGACTTTCGGTCGGCGTCATCCAGATGGGTATGGAACCGGATGAACGCAAGCCAGCTTACCAGGCTGACATCACCTACGGAACAAACAACGAATTCGGATTCGACTACCTGCGCGACAACATGGTCGTCAGACTCCAGGACAAAGTGCAGCGTGGACATCACTATGCGATAGTTGACGAGGTGGACTCGATCCTGATTGACGAGGCCCGCACCCCGCTCATCATTTCCGGCCCGGTTGAAGCAACCGACAAGGGATACGACCGGCTCACGCCCCTCGTCCGGAAACTCTTCAACCAGCAGTCGCTGCTCGTAAACCGCATCGTGGAGGAAGGCGAGAAGCTTCTTGCCGAAGGCAAAGAGGCCGAAGCCGCGAAGAAATTCCTCCAGGCCCGGCGGGGAGCGCCCAAGCACAAGCGTCTGATCAAGGTCGAGCGGCAGGAAGGTGTCAAGAAGCTGATTGACAAGACCGAACTCGACTTCATGCGCGACAAGCGGCTGCACGAGCTCGACGAAGAATTGTACTTCGTCATTGACGAACGGGCACATTCCATCGGCCTGACCGAGAAGGGCCGGCAAGCCATGGCACCTAACGACCCGGACATGTTTGTCGCAACCGACCTGTCTGAGGAGCTCGGCCGCATTGAGGCGGATGCGAACCTTACCCCGAAGGAGAAACTGCACGAACGGGAAAAAGCATACCAGCGCTACGCCCAGAAGAGCGAAATGCTCTCTAATGTCCAGGCGCTGCTCAAGGCATTCTCGCTCTTTGAGAAAGACGTTGACTACGTCATTCAGGACGGCAAGGTCATCATCGTTGACGAGTTTACCGGCCGGCTGATGCCGGGACGGCGCTACTCGGACGGGCTGCACGGCGCGCTTGAGGCCAAAGAGAACGTCCAGGTCCAGGGCGAAACCCAGACGTTCGCGACGATTACGCTCCAGAACTACTTCCGCATGTTCCGTAAGCTGGCCGGCATGACTGGAACCGCAATCACGTCGGCCAGCGAGTTCTTTGCCACCTACAAGCTTGATGTCGTCTCGATACCGACGAACGAACCGGTCCGTCGGATTGACTACCCGGACGTCGTCTATAAGACCCGCCGGGCGAAGTACGATGCGGTCATCCGGGAGATCGAGAAATGGCACCGCCAAGGCCGGCCAATTCTCGTCGGGACGACGTCGGTAGAAGTTTCTGAGGTAATTTCACGGATGTTACGCCGGGCCGGCATCAACCACTCGGTACTGAACGCCAAACACCACCAGCAGGAAGCGGAAATCGTCGCCCGGGCCGGACAGCCGGGTGCAGTAACAATCGCCACCAACATGGCCGGCCGGGGCACTGACATCAAGCTTGGCCCGGGCGTGGTAAAGGGCGAGGGGTGCTACCTCGTTAGTCCCAGCGGCCGGCCGTGCGCGTACTGGGAGGAAGAACCGGGCCGATGTAACAAGGAAGTGCCTTGCGGCCTGTACATCATTGGCACCGAGCGACACGAGGCACGCCGGATTGATGACCAGTTGCGGGGACGGAGCGGCCGGCAGGGCGACCCCGGTTCATCACGCTTCTTTCTGTCGCTTGAGGACGACCTGATGCGGCTGTTCGGGTCAGAGCGGGTCGCGGCGATCATGGACCGGTTCGGCGCGGCCGAGGACGAACCAATGGAACACACCCTTGTGACCCGGGCAATCGCGAACGCACAGAAACGGGTCGAGGCCCGTAACGCCGAGATCCGACGTCACCTTCTGGAATACGACGATGTCATGAACCGTCAGCGTGACGTCGTCTATACACTACGCGACGCAATTATGGCGGCACCGCTCAGGACAGACCACCAACTCCTGACAGCCACCGGACTGGAAGCGCAAACCGACACAGAAGCCCAGGAGGTTTCAGAAACAAAGTCCAGGGATCCCGAAGCGCAACGCCGGAACTCAGAACTTGAGAGTCAGGAAACCCGCGACCTGCGGTCAATTTACCATGAAATGGCAACAGGGCTGGTAGATTCCTTGGTCGCTAAGTACATCGGCACTTCGCGTTTTTCTGAAGAATGGGACTGGGACGCCATCACAGCCGAGTTTCAGCTTGTGTTTCTGGCAGATGTGCGTGTTCCGGCCGACGAGCGTAAGACCATGAAGCCTGACGGACTTGCGCAGCTGTTGACAGAGGTAGCTATTCGCCGGTATGATGAACGGCTGGAGGAGCTGGGTGAGGCACTGTTCGCCGACTTGTGCCGGTATGTCTTCTTGCGGACTTTGGACGCGAAGTGGCGCGAGCACCTGTACGCACTCGACATGGTACGGGAAGGCATCGGCCTTCGAGCCTACGGACAAAAGGACCCCCTGGTCGAGTACAAACAGGAGTCCTTCCGGATGTTCGAGGAAATGATCGCCGACTTCCACCGGGAAGCGCTCATGCTGCTGTTCCGGGCCCAGGTCCAGAGCGCGGACGAGGCCCGGCGAAGGACCAGCCGGCGGACGGTGCGCGCCTACAAACCCGAATCGGACGATGATGCCGGGAAACATACCCAGCCGGTCCAGGTCCGACGGACCGAGACCAAGGTCGGACGCAATGACCCTTGCCCATGCGGTTCGGGCAAGAAGTACAAGAAATGCTGCGGACGAGTCGAATGACCGCTCATAAGACTGGCCCGCATCTAGGAAAAATGACCGCATAAACTCGCAAAGGAGGAACAATGGCTCAGGGAAACAAGAGCCGCATAATCATCTGGACGATCGTCGGTATCCTCGTCGTGGCTGCCGTCATCTTCCTGATTATCGCCCGAAAGGGTGCCCAGACGGCGCTGCCGTTCACAACCGAGCAGGTGCCGAAGTACGTTGAACGAACTACAAAGCGCTTCGACGACATGGCACAGGAAATGACCGAACTGCGCGGCCAGTTTGCCAACGAAGCACCCGATGTCTTCCAGAAGTTTGATGAGGCGATGGAAAAAGGTCGGGCAGCGCTGCAGGAAATCCAGACCTTGACCGACCCGGCCGCGCTGGCATCCAAGAAGGCCGAGATTGAAGACTACCGTAATACGATGCGCGGCCTGATAAAGCAGTTGAAGAAGCGGTAACCGAAAGTATTGCCCGGCGGGAGCAAGTCTCCCGCCGGGCCAGCTTTCTTGACTGGCACACGACTGAGGATATACTGGTGCGAACGGAGGCGGCATGAAAGTCTCGATACTGTTCTGGGCGCTTGTCTGCGTACTGGTGCTGGTTGGTGTCGCGCTGCTGCTCGCTACCAAGACCACGGCCAGCCGGCCGGGACAGATAAGTCGGGTGGACCTTCAAGCGTTCGCCGACCGGATGGACGGAAAACTGAGTCAGCTTCAGCAGAAGTACGACAGTATCCAGCGCATCCGCACGACAACACCGCACCAGAACAGGGCTCGTCTGCAATTTGAGCAGCAGCTCGACCGGTGCCGCGTACTGGTTGACTCGGTTCGCCAGTCGAGCACGGCTGACGGCAAGGGCCTGCTTGACCGTCTGGCCGAGGCCTATTCCGAAGCCAAACAGAGTCTGGATGCCCTCGGCCAACCGGCCGGGCCGGTTAGATAGGAGTTCATCCTTCTAAGGAGGGTTTGATCGCGGACCCCGGGTGCCGCCGAACAGGTTGACAACGGAGGAAGAATGAAATTGCGAATTGTTGTTTGGGCACTGGTTGGGCTAGTAGTTATTGCCGGATCGATTTTCCTTGTTGCAACGTCGGGTAAGCGGCCAGTCGCGCGTAGAACAGTAGAAAGTTGTCGAGCGCAGGCCGAGCGAACCATGAAACAGCTTGATCGTCTGACACTGCGCGCAGAAGCGGTGCGCACCTCGACACCGACCACCCCTGAACTTGAGCAACGGCTGGCCGAGGTTGCACGACTTGTATCCGAGGCCCGCGCCAAGGCTGAACAAGTCTGCTCATCCTCCGACACAAAGCAGGCCGCACAACTACTCCGGGAAGCTAAGACACTGATGAATGGCGCCCGCCGGGCGCTCGACCTAGCCGCCGGTCCGAGGCGACCAACCGGAAACTAGTTGTTCTGAACCCAGCGGCCAAGTCCAGAACTGTCCGCCCAGACTAGGGCCATCGATAAGCCAGTCGGGCTGAACGTGGCCAGCCGAAGACTCTATCCGCTGCACCTTCCAGGAACTGCAGAAGTAGCGAACGCAGTCGTGGCCGAGGCCGGATAAGCCGGGGTTCGCCCCTGATGCCACATAGGTCCGCAGCGATGAACTTGGCCTGCTCGAACGTACCCAGAGTATCAACTAATCCGTAATCCCGGGCCTGGCGGCCGGTCAAGATACGTCCGTCCGCAACCTTGCGCAGACTATCCAGTGGCAGTCCACGCTCGACGCTGACGACTTCCAGGAACTGCTCATAGACGTCCAGAACAACTGACTGCAACAACTCTTCGTCTGATCCGGTCATCCGGCGGAATGGTGAACCGATGTCCTTATGGGCTGCTGACTTCACGACCGCGACTTCAAGGCCGAGCTTGTCCATCAGTCCCTTGACAATCGGGAACTCCATGATGACGCCAATGGAGCCGGTCAGCGTACCCGGGTTAGCGACAATCACATCGGCGGCAGAGGCGACATAATACCCGCCCGAGGCCGCAAGGGTACCCATCGAAACCACAACCGGCTTGCCTGCCCCCCGCACCCGTCTGATTTCGGAGTAGATTTCGTGCGCGGGCGTGACCGAGCCGCCCGGACTGTCGACGCGGATGAGCAGGCCCTTGACTGAAGGGTTTTTTTCAAGTGACCGCAGCTCACGGATGAACTGCCGGGAGTCTAGAATCGTACCTTCAACCTCAAGGTAGCCGAGTGCCGAGCCGAGCCCGGACAGTGGGTTGTCAGTCGTACCGATGTCAATAAGTACAAGCAGACCAATGAGAAGCCCGGTTGCGACAACGACTGCGACCAGGACCACGACCAGAATAATGACGCCTTTGCGGCTCATCAGGAAGTGGGCCCAAGTGGATTCGAACCACTGACCCCTGCGTTATCAGCACAGTGCTCTACCACCTGAGCTATGGGCCCGTTCGGAACGAGGTGCGGAACATGAACGAATTGTCCTCAATTCGTATCGTGTCCCAAAGCCGACCCAGAGTCCTCGTCTCCACAGCGAAATGATACGGAAGCAGCCGGGCGAGTCAAGAACGCGGCTTGAGGCGCCAGCCGTCCCTGGTGTCCTCGACCAGGTAGCCAAGCCTGGCAATCTCATCCCGCAGCCTGTCTGATTCGGCCCAGTCTCTTCTCGCCCTTGCAGCTTGGCGCTTCCTAGCCAGTTCTCGTACAGCATCAGGGGTGCCAGACGGATAGGCCTCAGAAAAGGCAAAATGAAAACTCAGCGAGGACCCTTGGCTCACCGTGTATCCCGTGGAGTCCGCGAGCCCTAGTCCCAGCACGCGGTCAAAGTCAAGAATCGCATCCCAAGCACGGCGGTCCTGGCGCTTGTTGCCTTCACTGACCAGATTCCAGACCACGGCCAGAGCCTGCGGAATGTTGAGGTCGTCGGCAACCGCGGCTTTGAATCCGTTGCGGAACGGGGTTGTCCAATCCGGTCCGGCGTCTGACTTTGAAGCAGGCCAGGACTGAACATCCCGGCCGAAATCGAGTAGCCTACGCAGCGATTTACTTGCGCCGGCGAGCGACTCGGCGGTGAAGTTCAGGGGCATCCGGTACAACGCGGTGTGGCACAGATAGCGGAATGCCATCGGCTCGTGGCCCTGCTGCTCCAGCTCGCTGATGGTAACAAGGTTGCCCTCGGACTTGCCCATCCGGGCGTCGCCCAAAGTCAGAAACGCGTTGTGCATCCACCAGCGCACGACCTCCTTACCAAAGGCTGCGAAGTTCTGAGCCCGCTCGTTCGTGTGGTGCACCGGGATGTGGTCTATTCCACCGGTATGGATGTCAAATTCCTCGCCCAGGTACTTCACTGACATGGCCGAGCACTCGAGGTGCCAACCGGGGAAACCCCGGCCCCACGGCGAGTCCCACTGCATCAGGTGCTTCGGTTGGTTCGTAATCCATAGTGCGAAGTCGGACGGATTGCGTCGTTCAGGGTCAACCGCCACCCGGGCGCCGGCCTGCTGGGCATCAAGCCTCAGCCGTCCGAGTCGCCAATAGTCGTCGTACTTCGAGGTGTCGAAGATCAACCCAACCGAAGTACGATAGGTGAAGCCGTTAGCTTCGATGCGTTTCACGAGGTCAATCATCTCAGATATGTGTTCGGTCGCACGGCAGACAACATGCGGCCTGAGAATATTGAGCTTTCTCGCATCGTCGAAGAAGGCCTTCTCATAGTACCGGGCAATCTCCTCTGGTGTCTTACCCTCGGCCCGAGCGCCCTTTTCCAACTTGTCCTCGCCGGTGTCCTCGTCGGAAGTGAGGTGTCCCACATCAGTGATGTTCATCACGTGCTTCACTTCGTATCCGAGGTACTCCAACACCCGGCGCAGGGTGTCGGCGAAAACATAGGCACGGAAGTTACCAATGTGGGCATACATATACACGGTCGGGCCGCAGGTATAGATGCCGACCCTGTCCGGTTTGACCGGGGTAAACTCATCTTTTCGCCGCGTAAGAGTGTTAAAGAGTTTCATTCCGGGCCGATTCTAGCAGCGACTGAAGCTAGAGTCAAAGCGGACAAACAAAGGGGACAACAAGAAGGTGGGCTTCAGGGCCACCCTCGGACTTCCGGCGTGAGACGTCGGGGCTCTGCCCCCGAAGACCGCTCAAGCGCGAACCTCTGAGCTCAAAATGCGGTTCTGGATTCTATGGATGAGATGCGCCGGGGCAGGGAAATGTGACATTTCGCCATCCACAGGGTGGCTTGGCAGACTATTTGTACTGCCGCCTGGCCCGCTGCCTGGTTCGCAGTTTGACTTGCCGCCAGACCCGCTGCCTGGTCTGCCGCTTTGCTCGCCGCCTGGCCTGCCTCTTGTCCTGCTGTCTGACTTGCGGCCTGGCCTACCTTCTGTCCTGCAATTTGGCTTGCGGTCTGGTTCGCGGTCTGTCCTACTGCGTGGGTCACGTCTTGGCTCACTGTCTGACCGACTTCCTGCCTTGCGGTCTGACCTGCAGCTTGCCTTGCAGCCTGCCCTGGGGCCTGGCTCAGGGCTTAGCTCACTGCCTACTTCGCGGTCTGGCACCCATCCTTGGCCTGCGATCTGAGCTCAATGGAAAAGGAAGAGATACTATCGAAAGCTGTGGAAAAAAGATGAAGCGGTGTCTACAATTCTATGTGTATGTAGTAAGACCGGGCGGAAGCCCGAGAAAGGAGACACCGCTATGTCAGAGTATC
>JBDRUN010000052.1 GCA_039801365.1 candidate division WOR-3 bacterium | reverse complement strand
CGGTGACCGGATTTCCCTTGCCTTTCTTGCAGCCCGCCGAGCAGAGGAACGTCGGATCGTTTATCGCGACTCCGTAGCCAGAGCCGAGCATGATGCAATTATGGCTCAAATCATCGAGCTGTGCGAACAGGGGCGCGAACTGGCTCCGGACCAGGAAGCGCGGTTCGGCACAATTGCCAGTCTGACGCGGACCTACGCTGCGATGTTTGCGTCTGATAGTCTTAGTCGGCCGCTTCTTGCTGAGCGTGCCGCGCTTATTCAGCAGCAAATCTCCATTCAGGCTGACTCGCTAACCACTATTGGCCGCAGCAGATTGTCAGAGCATCAGTCTCAGGCGCAGCGCTTGGCACGCCGCGGTGAACGCAACGTCGTTACCGCACTCCTGTTGGCAGTCATCGTTCTCGCTTGGCTCATGACGACTCTACCACGGCGCGCGGTTACGCCGATTCGGCAGATCACTAATGCAATCCGCCGGACCCAGGAGGGTGGGCTTGAGGTCAGAGTGAGTGCAGGTAGCCAAGATGAACTCGCCGAACTTGGACGTCAGTTCAACCGTGCCATGGACCGGCTTCAGGAGTTCGACCGTCAAAAACAGGACCGCATCCAGTACCTCGAACGCCGATTTCGGATTCTGTGCGCGAATATCGCCGAGGGCGTGCTCGTCTTCGACCGGAGCCCGAGGATTGTGTTTGCCAATGCCGCGGTTGAGCCTCTGCTTGGCTGTTCAGCTGCGGACGCGCTCGGCCGGCCGCTGGGCGAATTTCCGCTACTTGCCGGGCTCGTTGAGCCATTGGAAAAAGCGTTGTCCGGTGCCGTGGGCCGTGAAGAATGCGAGGTCCTGCCAGCCCTGCCGTTTTCGGCGGTTTGCATATCGACGCTCAAGGGCCGTGAAGGCAACGTGTTTGCCGCTCTTGTTGTCATAACAAACCCGGTACCACCTCCGTCTGTTTCCGAAGAAGGAGCCGAGACAACAAGCCCGAGTTGACTTAGACCAGTTCTAGGGTCTAGCTGTCAGACTTCTGACTGATTTCAACACTCAGAATCCGGCAGAGCCCAGAACTCAGTCGGTGTCTGACAGTTTATATTAGGTGCAGTCTAAGCCTCTGGGTGAGCAGACGAATTAGGGCCAGCTTCGCACACTCGCTCAGACGGCGGCTGAAAGAACGCATTGTGAGCCTTGTTAAGTCTCTGCTAGTCAGGGTGTTGAAACAGTCACTGGGACTACATCTCGTTCGCGGTTCAGACACCATCCTGGTTGCTCCTCTTAGGAGAGGACTCGGAATCTGGCTTGGGCGGGGACTGATTCACTAGGTTCCCCCGTAACCCCCTTGTTGTGTCCCGGCTCCTGTGTCGATCTTCAGTTTTCAGCATATTCTTGCCGTTCGCGATGGGTCCGTGCCATGCCGGTCATTCTATTGCCTAACAATCTGGTCATGGGGGCTGAAGCTGCCTGCTGGCTCTTCTGGTTCATATTGCCGTTTGAACCTCTGAATGTTCTGCCGGGATGCGAAAGACAGACGAAGACGGAGGCGCTGGGGTTTGCAAGCTCGGATAAGAGTCGGGGGAAGTCTATCAGATGACAGGCAAGCCGGTTACGTGAACTGTCAACCGGGAAGAAGTATTACGGGTGAGGTGAGCCGGTGAGACCCGGAGGTAGTGACGTTGACATCTGATTAATGGCTCTTATGCTGAGTGTCAATGGACAACGTGCCCACTCCAAGGCGGAGCCGCCAAGAGCTGCGCTTGCTCTTGAGCCGTCACGGTCCGACTGGGCCTCTTGAGTTGAGCGGTTCACATACTGCGGCCTACAGTCCGCCAGATTCGTTGGGTCGTGCCGATCCGGTCTGGGTGTGCAGGGCTGAAGGTGTCTGGGTACAGGATTTGGAAGGAACGCGGTTCCTCGACTTCAGTTGCGGCGGAGTCATGCCGCTGGGGTACAATCACCCAGACGTAATGGACACTGTTGGGCAATTTGAGGTACAGGCTGGTCTTGAATGGCCAGAGCGGGTTGAGCTTCAGCGGAAGCTGGCCGAAATTGTGCCCGGCGGCATGAACCGCAGGGTTGTGCTCTGCGATTCGGGGCGCGAAGCGATGGCCCGCGCGGTCGCGCTCGCCTGCCGGCAAACCGGCAGGAAGAACGTGGTGTACCTAACCGAAGTTGATTCGCCGCAGCCGGAATTGGGATTGGATGCTGCCGCCGTGGTTGTCCACCCACTTGATGAACGGGCTGGGTACGCGGCTGAACTTTGTCGACAGTCCGGGGCGCTCCTAATCGACGACGAGACCTTTCTTGCGCCTGGAATAACTGGCAGGATGCTTGGGATTGAGCATGCGGGGATAAGACCTGACATGTATGTCCTAGGGCGGGGCGCGGCAGCTGGCGTGCCTTTCGGTGCCTGCGTAACTGGCCGGTCCACGCTACATTGGCCGAAGCCGGGTTCAGGCGGAAGTCCGGCCGCATGCCTGGCCGCACTTAAGTACATCACACTGCTCGAAGCCGGGCTGCTTGATGCTGGGCGGATGCTAGCAGGCCGTCTAGCCGGCTTGCTATCGGAGGTAGCTCAGCAATGCCACGGGTGTCGCGTAGTGGGCACCGGGCTTGTGCTTGGCTTGAGATTTGACGATCCGGGCCGCGCAGCAAGATTCGTCCAGCAGTGCCGGGCGTCGGGTCTTATCCTCGGAAGGATGGGGGACTGCACCGTGGCAGTGTCGGCACCGCTCGTCGCAGGCCCAACTGAGCTTGACTTTGCGTTAGCGGTTATCACCAAGGTGTTGGCCAATGGGTAGGAAGCAGCACATTTCCGTGCTCGGGCGATTCGTTGAAACAGTCGACAGAGCTGAGATGCTGCCGCAAGGCGCCAAGGTGTTGGTTGCGGTTTCAGGCGGCGCGGATTCGGTATGTCTGTTTGATCTTCTACGGTCGGTGGCACCTGGCCGAGGGATTGAGCTGGTCGGCTTCCATATGAACCACCGACTACGGCCGACTGCGTATCGTGACGAGATGTTCGTTCGAGATTTGTTTGGTTCGGTACCACTCGTTGTTGTACGGGCAGACGTTGTCGGGTACGCTCGCCGACATCGACTGGGCATAGAAGAAGCAGGCCGCGAGTTGCGTTACCGGCACATGGTGGGGATTGCGCGAAAGCGGGGGTGTAGTCTTGTTGCCCTGGGCCATACCGCTGACGATAACCTAGAGACGATGCTTCTGAATCTTGCACGTGGCGCCGGTCTGACCGGGCTCGCAGGTGTTCCGGTGAGACGAGGTATCTTCATCCGGCCTCTGATCGACATCGAGCGTACTGAGATTGTCGCATACCTGCGTGCTCGCGGCTTGACTTGGGTTGAGGATGAGTCGAATCAGAATGCGCACTTCAGACGCAATCTCGTGCGGCTCACTGCGGTGCCGGCACTGAAGGCGGTAAACCCAAGGGCCGCCGTGAGCGCTCGTAGGACGGCTGAGCTTCTATCCGAGGAGGATAGCTTTCTCGACGGGCTTGCCCGAGAGGCGCTGAACCACGTGGCGACAGTCAGGAGGGGCCGGGTCTGCGTTGACTGTGCAGCATTCAGACTGTATGATATATGTTTGAGACGTAGAATGGCAAGACAGCTTCTGCCTGGGCTCGATTCGGTCAATCTCAGTAGGGCAGTTGAATTCCTGGCGCCCGGACCAGATGCTACGCTAAAACTGAACCGCTTTGTCCGGCTAATCCGGCGCAGCGTAACTCCCCGGCGGCCGACCGGCGTATCGTGCAGACAGTCGGCTGCTCTGCCCTTGGACTTACGGGCTGTCTTGGCTCAAGACAGAGCCTGCGGAGTTGTCTCGGACTCCGGGAGTTCTTCTGCGGGCGCCGGGTGCGAGACTGTAGTGACGGTCGTGGGGTCCGGCCGACCTGTTTCCGTTCATGGCTGAAAAGTCGCAGCGCCGACGGTTCTTTACGCCGATAATCGTCTGGCTGACAGTTTTTCTCGCGGCCTGGGCGGCGTGGAACTTCTTTGTTGCGCGGAGCCGGGGACGTCAGAGTGTGGACTATACCGACTTCATCCGGGAGCTTGAAGCCGGCAATGTGGCCGAGGTGACAATCGTTGACAGAGAGCTTACCGGCCGACTCAGACAGGAGGCTGAGTTGACGACGCCAAGGGGTAGTGTGCGCTACGTCGAGTTCAGGACCTATGCGCCGGATGACCCGGAGCTGGTGTCGAGGTTGCTTGCAGCTGGCGTGAAGGTAACCGCACGAGCACCGTCTCAGTTGGGTACGATACTCATGAGCGTTCTGCCCTGGATTCTTGTTATCGGCGTCTGGGTACTTTTCATGCGTCGGATGTCTTCGGGTCAGGACCGGGCTTTCACATTCGGCAAGTCGCGCGCCCGCCCCATGACTTCGGACCGGCCCAAGGTGACGTTCAACGACGTGGCCGGAGTAGAAGAAGCCAAGGAAGAGCTTTACGAGGTCATCGAGTTCCTCAAGGCGCCTCACAAGTTTCAGCGTCTTGGTGGCCGGATTCCCAAGGGTGTACTTTTGGTTGGGCCAACGGGGACAGGAAAGACGCTGCTGGCCAAGGCCGTGGCGGGTGAAGCGGGTGTGCCGTTCCTTTCAATATCCGGGTCAGACTTTGTCGAAATGTTCGTGGGTGTCGGTGCGGCTCGGGTGCGGGACCTTTTCGAACAGGGTAAGAAGAATGCGCCGTGTATCATCTTTATTGACGAGATTGATGCGGTTGGCCGGCAGCGGGGAGCCGGACTCGGTGGTGGACACGATGAGCGGGAACAAACTCTAAACCAGTTGTTGGTGGAAATGGACGGGTTTGAGACCCAGGACGGCGTCATCATCATGGCCGCCACCAACCGGCCGGATATCTTGGACCGGGCACTTCTGCGGCCGGGCCGATTCGACCGGCAGATTGTGGTTGATTCGCCCGATGTGGTTGGCCGGGAAGGCATCCTACGTGTCCACACGCGCAAGATTACCATGGCCGCCGACGTGGATATCAAGGTCCTGGCCCGCGGTACGCCAGGGTTCTCAGGCGCAGACCTTGCCAACATGGTGAACGAGGCTGCCCTGCTTGCTGCACGGAGAGGCCGGGCTGCGGTGACGATGCAGGACTTTGAAGACTCCAAGGATAAGGTGCTGATGGGCGTTGAGCGGCGCAGCTTGCTAATAAGCGACAAGGAGAAGCGCTGGATTGCATACCACGAGGCCGGTCATGCCCTCGTTTCCCGGATGATTCCGGGCACCGATCCGATTCACAAGGTCACGATTGTCCCGCGCGGCCGCGCACTTGGTGTTACGCAGCAACTCCCACTAGATGACAAACGTATCTACTCACGTGCATTCTGCGTCGACCAGCTGGCAATCATGCTTGGTGGCCGGGCCGCGGAACTTCTGGTATTCGGCGATGTGTCTACCGGCTCGCACGACGATATTGATAAGGCGACGACCCTTGCCCACAAGATGGTGTGCGAATGGGGTATGAGCCCGAAGGTTGGCCCCCTGACGTTCGGCCGTCAGGACGACACAATATTCCTCGGTCGAGAACTCGGCGTGCGACAGACATTTTCAGAAGAGACCGCCCGGCTCATTGACAGTGAAGTACGCAGGTTTGTTGAAAGTGAGCAGGAGCGGGCCTACAAGATCGCATCGGCCAATCGTGATAAACTTGATGCGTTGGCGCAAGCATTACTTGAGAAAGAGAGTCTTTCGGGCGATGAGATTGACCGGCTGCTTGGCATCAGTCCGACTCAGAGCCCGGCTGTAACCGAGAAAGAGCGCAAGACAGCGTCGGGTGTCCAACGACTGGAATCCGGTACGACCTCGGAAGCACCGGCGGGCCTCGGCGAAGACGAAGCGCGGAGTTCCACGAGCGAGAGACCTGATTCATGGCGCGGAACGCCCGGTGGAGATGAAGCGTTACGCCAGGCATCGTGAACCGGGAGAAGTTATGTTATCGGGCTGCATCACCGCCTTAGTTACTCCGTTCCGCAAGGGACGGCTGGACATTGCCGGACTTCGGACCAATGTTCGATTCCAGCTTGCCAATCAGGCCGACGGTCTGCTTGTCGGTGGCTCCACCGGCGAGGCGGCGTCCCTTTCTGTAAACGAATGGGAGCGAGCGGTGGTTACAGTTGTCGCCGAGGTAAGCGGTCGGGTCCCGGTTCTAGTTGGCGCCGGGACGAACAGTACTAGCAAGTCGGTCGAGCAGGTGAGACGGGCAAGGCGGCTTGGTGCGGATGCGGCGCTGGTGGTTGCACCCTATTACGTCAAGCCAACCCAGGAGGGGTTGTACTACCACTTCCGAACGATTGCCGAAGAAGTGGATCTACCGGTCGTGGTCTACAACATACCGGGACGGACCGCGTCAAACATCCTACCTGAGACAGTCGAGCGGCTGGCCAAAGACTGCCCGCAAGTCGTTGCCGTAAAAGAGGCGTCAGGAATACTGGACCAGTCAACGGAAATAGTAAGTCGGTGCGCTGAACGCATCGCGGTACTGTCTGGCGACGATTCGCTGACGCTGCCGATTCTCTCGGTCGGCGGGAAGGGAGTAGTCTCCGTTGTGTCCAACATTGTACCACAAGACGTTGCTGCGCTGGTGAAGCATTTCCGTAACGGCGAAACTGGGGCGGCACTGCGGCTACATCAGCGTCTTTATCCGCTGATCAAGGCGGTGTTCGTTGAAACAAATCCGATTCCAATCAAGGCCGCAATGGACATGCTCGGGTACCCAGCCGGTAGTCCTCGATTGCCGCTGACGCCTTTGAGCCGGCAAGGCCGGCAGGTCGTTGAGAGAGCGCTCCGGGCGTACGGGTTGTTGCCAAGGTTCGGCGACTCCGGTCTCAAGTATAGAGTCGAGCTGTGATTCGCGTTGGCGTAGTCGGAGCTGCTGGTCGAATGGGAAGCGTTGTGTGTCGGCTGATTCTGTCCCAGCCCGACATGAAGCTAGTGGCGACGGTAGAACGGGCCGGTCACCCTGAGCTCGGCAGGCAGATTGGTGAATGTCGCCTCGAGCCGAACCTCGATCCGACATTCAGGGAAACAGACGTACTTGCGGACTTTGCGCTGGCCGAGGGCTTAGACGAGCGGGTCGGGATGTGCGAACGAGCCGGCAAGGCATACGTCTGTGGCGTTACCGGCTTGACGGACCAAGTTATGGCCGGACTGCACCGGGCGGGCGAGAGGATTCCGGTCGTGTATGCGGCGAATTTCTCCTTGGGAGTCAACATCTTGTACCGCTTGGCGGCCGACGCGGCCCGGCTGCTTGGACCGAACTTTGACATTGAGATCATCGAAACACATCATCGGTATAAGCGCGATGCTCCGTCTGGCACGGCCGGGCAACTGGCTCGAGTGTTGAGCGATACGCGCGGTGGTAGTGGTGAGATTACGATCCACTCGATTCGGGCAGGAGACGTGGTCGGGGAGCACACGGTTCTATTTGCGGGCCTGGGTGAGAGACTGGAGCTGACACACCGAGTTGCGAGCCGCGATGCATTTGCGGCTGGTGTCATGCTTGCAATCAGGTTTGCGGCCTCGGCCCGCCCCGGAATTTACTCCATGTCCGACATCATCGCCAGCCGCTCTCAGTATGACCCGGGGTGTCCGACAGCTAGGGTCTAGGACAACCTATTGACGTTTTTCTCCGGCGCCGCGGGTTGTGCTCGCCTAGTCCGCGAAGTACGTGATAGGCAATGCGCCCGCACGCCATTGCAGACGGATCAGGATACCCTGAGTATAAAGCAGCGCAGGTACTCGGATTCGCGCATGGCCAGCAGCACCGGGTGGTCCGGGCCCTGGGTTACGCGGTCCATGACTACGAAGCCGCGGCCTGAGTCCTGTGCGGCTAGGGCGAGCATGTCGAACATATCCTGCCAAAACAAGTAGTGCGAGCATGAACAGGTGACTAGTATTCCGCCAGGGGATAGCAGTTTCATTGCCAGTGTGTTGATAGTCCTGAAACCTTTTATGCCCCGTTCCTTCTCCTTCTGGGATTTGATGAACGCGGGCGGGTCAAGGCAGACCAAGTCGAAGCGTTCGCCTTTTTGCCCGAGTTCGGCGAGGTAGGTAAATGCTTCGGCCACCACGAACCGGCATCGGTCGCTGACACCGTTGAGTTCGGCGTTGGCTGCAGCGAGATTGGCGGCCGGGACCGAGCCGTCCACTGCCACGACCTCTCGCGCTCCGCCCAGAGCGGCATTGACCGCAAACCCGCCAGTGTAGCAGAAGACATCTAGGAATCTTCGGCCTCGCGCCAGTTCCCGGACTTTACGCCGAGTGACGCGCTGGTCATAGTAGTAGCCGGTCTTCTGGCCGTGCGTGAAGTCAACGTAGAACTTCGCACCGTTCTCCTTTATGACGACGCGTTCTTCGGGCTGGCCGTAGAGGAGCCCTTCTCTTCGTTCCAGCCCCTCGGCCTCGCGCAGACGGAAGTCATTCTTCTCATATACCGAATGAACCTCGAACGTCTCGACTAGCGCTTGTACTGCGATCTCCTTGCGCTGGTCCATACCTGCGGCGTAGGTCTGAAGTACGAAGTGCTGGCCGTATTTGTCCACGACCAGGCCTGGGACTCCATCACTTTCACCGTACACCAGTCTGAAGTCGGTCTCACCTGGCAGTTGCGTGAGCCGGTACTGCCAAGCAGCTCGGAGCCGTTTTTTGAGAAACGGCAGGTCCAGGTCTTCGTCCTCGTCCGAGTAAAGTCTGATGCGGATAAGCGAATTGGGATTGTAGATGCCCGAGCCGAGAAATTTCTGCCGATCGTACACCCTGACGACATCGCCCAGTCCAGGGTCGCCTTCGGTGCGTTGGACTTCGTTTGAAAACACCCAGGCATGTCGGCCCCGAGAGCGCTTACGCGATACAAATACCGTCTTCTCAGGCATGACTAACCAACGAAGAAGCACTGGCTGGTCTGAAGTTGAGAATGACCGGTTCGCCGGAGTCGTCAATAGTGTAGAGCAATGTGACCTGGCCCAAGTCGGGCACCAAGTCCGGGCATGCCGACTTTAGGATCAGATCCTGCCGGGTAGAGGCAACCAAACCAGAACCAAAGGGTTTGACTACAACAGGCTCAGACACAAACAGCGGTGCCGGGTTGCCGTCTCCGAACGGAGCGAGAAGCCGCAGAGTTGGGTCGAATTCAGCCAAAGGCAGGCGTGCATCGGCGACAGTACCCTGCTCAACCGGAAGCCGGCCGGCAAAATACTCGTGCGCGTATGCCTCGGCACTGGCAGCGAACTCGGCAACGTGCTCGTCCGGAACTGAGAAACCCGCCGCGGCCTTGTGACCACCGTAGTCAATAAAGTAGCGGCTGTGTGCCTGAAGCAGGTCGATGAGGTTTATGCCTTCAACGCTGCGACACTCACCGACCCACGCATCGCCGCGCCATCCCATGACGATCGCCGGCAGCCGGTAACGCTCCTTGAGTCTGGTCGCGCAGTAGCCGAGCGTTCTGGTGCTGAGTTCCCGGTCGCGAACGAGGACAATGCCGTCTCCAACTTGCACTCGCTTCTCGGCCAGTTCAAGGGACCGCAGTGCTTCGGACCGCCATTCGACTGCCCGCTGGCTCAGTTGGTTAAGCCAGTCAGCAGCCTGTCCCGGGTCGTGGTCAAGTATGTTGCGGACTCCTTCATTGCCTTCGGCCGAGGCAAACAGCGGCAGCAGTTCGGCTACGACCGTGGCCGGAGTCAACCGACCGGTCCGCTGTACGTGGTCAAGCACCAGTCTGACTGCTGGCAGGCTGGTATTCTCAAGTCGGCTCATGCCGAGTTTGACAAGAGTCCGGTTCTCGCCAGTCAGTGGTGCCCGGTCAGCAATGGTGCCGAGTACTGCAAGCCCGACCGCATCTGGTAGGACAGAGAAGAACTCCGGGCAGGACAAGTCAAGGATTTCGCTGACCAGTCCCATTGCAAGCTTCAGCGCAACACCGACTCCAGCCAGTCCTCGGTAGGGATATGATGAGTCCGGCCGCTTGGGATCCACGTTGGCGACCGCATCAGGCATGAAATCGAGTACCTCATGATGGTCGGTTATGACGACGTGCATACCATGCTTTCCGAGTTCGGCCACCGCGTCGCGGTTAGTAATCCCGCAATCGACGGTAACAACCAGCCCGAAGCCCTGGTCCCCGTATCTGGCCGCGACCGATGCGTCAAGACCGTGGCGACGGCTGCCTTTGGCTGGAATGTGGTACTCGACCCGCGCCCGGAGTCCGGAAAGTACCATGACCAGCACTGCGACGGCGGTGATTCCGTCCAAGTCATCATGACCCCAGATCAAGATTCCCTCGCGGTTCCTAATCGCTTGTTCGATCCGGTCGGCTGCGGTACGGAAGTCAGGCAGTTCGGCTGGGGGGTGGAAGTCACTGAATTCCGGAGTAAGCCAGCGTCGGCACGCATCCCGGTCCCGCACGCCTCGCAAGTAGAGTAGCCGTGCTGCCACATGAGAGACGTTGGCTCTGTCCATCAGCTGTCTGACCGCAGCCTCGTCGACCGGGCGAATCGGCCACATAGCGACCAGGGCTTACTTGTCAATAAGAACGATGCGGCCCTCGACCCGGGCATCAACCGGTGAGTGCATTCTGATGTAGGCCGCAATTACGTCCCGCAGTGGAAGGTAGGTATCCTCGACGTTCTCGCCTGCTGCAAACACGCCGTATTCGCCGCTTCCAGCGGCCAAATAAGAGTTGGTCGCCACAAGGTAGGTCTTATCCAGTCTAAGTGGCTGGCCGGCAATTGTCACGGAGAGTACCCGGGAACCAATCGGCTTTCTCTTGGTGTAGGTCATCCTGAGACCTGAGACCTGGAAAATTGCGTGGTGTCCGTTCACCGACACCTCAAGCATCTCCTTAATCTGAGTACCAGTGTAGGTCCCGGTTACGAGTGTGTTGCCAAACGCGTCAACGTTGTACACGTGTCGGTAGGTTATGTCGCCCTCTGGGAAATTGGTCCGGATTCCGGCCGAGTTGTGTACTGCTATGTCAGCGTGTGCGTATTCTCGCATCGCATCGGCGATAAGGTTACCGGCCGGACACTCGACCATGCCAGCTCGGGTCAGTTCACGCACGGACCGGCCGATGACTCCGTCAAAGCCTTTCTCGGCCCGGGCATTCAGCGACTCCAGGTGCGCAAGGTACGCGAGGTCCTTGGGGACCGCCTCGCCGTAAGTATTTATCAACTGGCCACGGTATCCGACAATTTTCCTTGTCCCGGTGTCAATTGAAATGTCCAGTAAGCCGACTGCCGAACCACGGGAGTATGCTTGCTGCATTATCGTATGACTGGCCGGCGCTTCATAAGCAGGCTGGATGCCGGAGTGGCTGTGCCCACCGATAATGACATCGATACCGTAGATAGAATCGGCCAACCGTCGGTCGTGTCGCTCACCGATATGAGTTAGGCCGATGATAATGTCGGCTCCAGCCTGACGCAGGTCGGCCAACGCGCGACGAGTGTCCTCTTCGTACGGGCGGACATCAAGGTCGCCAATCATACTGTCCGTAACCATACCACGCAGGTACTTGGTGATAAGGCTGAAGAGGCCGATTCTTATTCCTCCGCGATCGAACACCAACTGGGATTTCAAGAAGCCCGGTGGCGTGTCAGTGCCGGCTACCTTGAGGTTTGAGCAGACCCAGGGCATCCTTGAGCTGTCAACGAGTTCCTTGAGAGTCCACCAACCAAGGTCGAAGTCGTGGTTTCCGACTGAGATTGCGTCGTAACCGGCCCGGTTGAAATAGTCAATGACTGCCTGTCCCCGTGTGAAGTCGCCTAGCGGCGTACCTTTGAAGACGTCGCCAGCATCGAGTAAGAGGAAGCCATAGCCCTTCCGAACTGCTTCCTCGCGTAGTTCTCGGATGAGCACAAGCGCACCGGGCGCATTGGCCAGAGGTGGGGGAAAGTCAGGGTTTAGCCAAAATGCTGTGCCGGGGAGAAGCGCACCGTGGATGTCGTTCGTGTGAACGATATAGAGGTGCTGTACACCGGCCAAAGAAAGTCCAAGTCCAAGTCCAAGCGCTAGCAGTGTGCTACGAAGCATCGAGCTTGAGGCTGGAAGCTTGCCCCTGTGCACCTAGAATCCCCTCGATAGAGTCAAACCCACGACCGCTCCGGTCGAATACACCTTTTGGTCCACTGACATAGCTGGTCCGCGCAACAGTCTTGGACTGATGACCTCGCGGCCAAACATCGCGCCGATGTCTATCAGACAAAATCCTGCGTCCAGACCGATGCCGGCACCGACTCTGACAAGCTGGACCGTCGGGTCGAACGACGACGGCTCGACGCCGGCTCCGTAGCGCAGGCTTACAAAGTTGAGCATCTTGTGTTCCACCCCAGCTTGTACCGAGAGCACGTTGGAGCGGGTTGTGTCCGTTGCGTGCCATGCATTGTATTCGACCTCAATACTTGCCTGGCTCGGCAATGTGCCCGGTGCCCGGTAGGACAAGTTTAGTCGAGCGCGCCAGGGAAGTTTTGCGACCACGGTCGTGTTTGACGTGTCTGTTGACCAGCTAGTGAGCTCGATTGGCCCGCTGTAACCTATCTCCACGGCTAGCACCTCACTGGGTCGAGCCACAACGCTGCTCGAGTAAGCGATGCCCGACGGTTTGCCAGCTTCGTGTTCGTAGCTCGTGTCCGGAGTTACGATTCTCCACGACTTCAGGTCTCTTGTGCCGAAAAGATACCCACCACTCACGCCGAGGCCCAGCCAGGCAAGTGGCCGATAACCGGCGCCGGCCTCAGCCTGGAATACAATCCCGGTCTGTTCGATCCGGTCTTCGCCAATAGGCATGTAGAAGTCGTCTCGGTACTCTTTGCGATACCGGTATTGAAAGTTCAGCACCGGCGAGAAACCGGCTGCGAGCGAAAAACCGGTCCTAACCGGGTACACACATGAGAATGGGCCAGGAAGTCCGGCAGCGCTGGTATTGTCCGCGAACACCGCTTCGCCGACCGCATTTTCAAACTGGTCGTAGACAACTCTGGTTCGTTGCTCCACGTCCCAGGAAAGCCCATAGCTGAGTTGAACTGCCGTATTGCGGACAAAGCCAAGCTGACCAGGACTGTCAAACACCTTCGCGGGTCCGGGTGAAAAGACCAACACACCGGCAAACGCCAAGTCCTGGGCGTTGCGCCAGTGGACGTGTTCGCCCCAGTAGTTCTGCAGTGGGACTTGGGCAAGCGATATACCGACTAGGAGGAATAGGTTCAAGCCTGCCTGCCAGTGGAAAGAGACCGACGGCGGACGGCCAAAGGTTGACGGTTTCTGCAGACTGGCGGCTACAGCCTGCAAAACGGTCAGCCAGGACCGGCTACTCGTTCTTGGCGGCTGAGAAGCATTCATTCTTTACCGTCCTTCCTACCAGAAGAGGTCCAGTTGCAGACTGACGGCGAAGCCGTCGTCACTGCTCACGAAATCCCGCACCGTCTCGGAACCGCCAGGGTAATGGATGCCTCGACTGTTACCCAGTCCGGTGTGCGGAAACCAAGTTACCTTGTGCCGTACCTTGAAGTACAAGAGCATGTTCTTTGATATCCGGTCTGAGAGTGCAAGATACCACTTGAGTCCGTCGCCTTCGAGGAAATCAATGCCTGTGTCTTCAAATATCCACTGCGACATGTTTCGGGTGAGCCAGGTCGCAATGCCTAGCTCAGCGTTGAAGTCATCAGAGAAGTTGTGGTCCCACTGCACAGCAAGGAAGTTGCCCGACATGCTTGCCTGGTCGGTGTACTCCATGCTCGGGGTCAAGTAGACTCGGCCCTCACGTACCTCGCCGGTCAAGAAGTCCCAGTCAGTCAGGCTTGCCATGGTCCGGATGCTTGTCTCTGAAGTGAACGAGCGGGTGGAGAGCGCCGGCTTTGGCAAACCCTTGCTCTGGAGTTTCTGCTTCAACCGCAACCGGACCGGAAAAACCGGCCGCCATTCGACCTCGCCCTGGAACCGATAGTTGTCAACGCCCCAGGCCAGGTTACGCCAGATGTCCACATACGCCCGAGTAAATGTTATCTGCCGTGACACCTGGTAGCGCATGTCGAGCAGGAACCCTTGCTCGGCTTTCGGAATCGGGAAGTTCTGCAGCGCAGCGTAGGCCGGGTCGATGAGTCTGTAGGACCTCTCCAAAGGGGTATCCTCGAACCGCAACTGTTCACAGTAGCCCCGGTTGTACGGATTGTCATATCCCAAGTCGTAGTGACGGTAGAGCGCGTTGACGTACAGATAGTCGTACTGCACTCGTGCCTTCACGAGGTACGCCTTGGCCATGCTGTCTGTCGGCAGGTACGTCGTCGCAATGTGAGGTTGCAACGCCAATTCGCCTTCAAGCGACACGTTCTCGAACGCTGTCCTCGCATCGACACCGTAGAAGAGTCGCCTGCTGCCACGGAACAGCCGCGTGTAGTTCGGGTCATCCAGAACTTCGGCATCGCCTGGCACGTCGAGGAACTTCGGGTCCGGGTTCATGGCTTTGTCGTACTCGATAGCCAGGGCATTGAAGCCGAGCCTTGTGCCGGTTGGGGCCCACAGGAGGTTGGACAGGTCGAGCCGCACACTGCCGCCCACATCCTTTTCTCCCAGGACGTTCTTGAACGTCGGGTAGCGGGGAGTGGTAACGATGTAGTAGTTTACCGTCCCGTCCGGATTCAGAATCGCATCTCGTGCAGAACTCGAGCCAAACCCGAGAAACCCGAGTCGGCCAAGCATCAGCTCCGCGGCGCCGCCCCGGAATCCGAATCCCTGGTTTTCAGATAGGTCGGAGAAAATACCCTGGGCGCGGTTGTAGTTGCGGACTGCAAGTTCCGCGTTGTTGTCCAGAAGCAGGCCTTGAGCAATTGTAACCCGGTAGTCGCCGATAAACAGCTTCTTCAAAGGACCGATCCGGGTTGCATTGGCGAATAATTTCAGTCCATGTGTTGAGCCCGGTTGATACAGCTTGCGTAGAAGCCATCCGCCGGCCCGGACGTGGTCGCCGACCCTGACCCTAAGTCGGTTGCGCACACTTGAGGTATTGAGTAACCCAGCCGCATACGCCTGCTCGGTCTCAAGCTGGGTCCGGATGCGGTCCAGCTCGGTCGGTGTGAACCCGGCCTCGCGGAATGCGACCGAGTCTTCGGTCAGCACAGCCAGTGCTTGGCTAAACTCTGCTGGTTTGGTAACAAGTTCCCAATTCGGGTCGGTTTCGAAACTCACCCGGTAGTTGCCGCCGAAACCAAAAGGCGGAAGGTCCTGGTAAGTAACGAAGTCCCTGATATTTCGATACCCATAACTCGAAAGACCGACGACGCGGTTTGCCAAGTCCCGCCTTTCAGCAAACGTCTGGCCAGACTCAAGATATTTTCGTACAGCGACCGCATCTACCAGTGAAACGTTCTGCAGAACCAGCAGGTCATCCACCGTGGCACGGTTGATGTTGAGCGGCGTCAGAAGCATATCCTGCCAGTCCTCGACCGCGGCTGAAGTTGGCCCCTCTTCTGACGCCAGTTCCCGCTGAAGCCGGTGGACAAGCCGTAAACGGCCTTCTTCTTCCGGTGGCAGTGAGACATAAATCAGTGGCTTCAACTGCTCCAAGAGGACCGAGTTCATGCCCCTGACCTGCATGAGGTCATAGATGCTCGATAACCTACCAACATTCTGGCGCAGCTCCCAGATGCGTTCGGCAATTGTCGAGTCAATCGGTAGTCTCATTATCTCGGTCCGGGATGCTCGATTGATGTCCAACTGGTCGGTCGGTATGGAGAAACTCGTTGTGGCTGAGGACAACTGTCCAAGCAAGAGCAGGGCGACAAGTCTTTCTAGCAGCTGAGCGGTCTTTCCAGCTCGTGTTCCCTGAAGCTCTTGGTAGTTCGCTCCCGTGGTGTCTGTTCGCCGGTCCGCGTCGTCTGTCCGCTTTGCAATTCGTTCATTCCGGCGGGGGGGCGACCTGCGCGGTCTGTGGTTACTCGTCATCGCGGCGTTAGAACTCAAGCGCGATGCCCACGTTGTGGGTTAGACCTAGCTCTGGATGAGTGCCGACCGCATAGTCCAGGCTTGCGAACCTGACCCCGGCCCGCAGCCCGAACGTAAAGCTTACCGGCTGAGTCACGACGCCGCATCGAAGTACGAGATGGTCCCGCACAACCCTGAATTCCTGGCCGACACGTATTCTCGTACCCTTGGACGGTTCCTTTTCAAGGTCAAGTGCCGAATGGATGCCTGGGGATGGCGAGTAGCCAATGCCAAACGCGAGGGCTCTGGGCAGCTCTCCCTCGACTCCTAGTCCAATCCTCGGCATGTTGATGTTGCGAGCCGAGAATCCTACAGTCCAGACCCGGTAAACCCGGGCGAGCATTCCGAGGTCCAGTCCGAAACCGAACCCGGACCCGATGTTTTTCTGATACAGATTGTATCCGGAAACGCCGTACCCGAATGCCAGTCCCTCAGCCAGCGCAAGCCCATGGCTAAAGCGCATGGTCCGCTCAGAGTGCTGAGCGAGACCGGTTTCGCTCAGACCGATGCTCATCGTGCCGAGGCGTGCGACCGGCATTGAGAACACTGCGGACCCCGAGTGCAGGTTCACGCCTGCACCGCCGTACAGCAACTTGTACGAGCCCGCAAACTGGCGGGAACTTACCTGGTGCAACCCGGCCGGATTCAACAGCGCGGCGCTGACGTCGTCGGCGACTGCCACAAATGCACCGGCCATGCCGTCAGCTCTGACCGTGGACCAGTTCTGCTCGAACATCGCAAAGCCGGTGGCGGTAAATGCAACCCAGAGACCCACGGCCATGAGGGAAGCCTGGTCATGCCATGTATCAGCAGTCATTCGACGCGTTCTAGTAATTTTCAAGTTGCCTCCTGGGAGAAAAGGGGCACGACCTCATTCTAGTTGTGGAACTCTACCAGTCAAGACAGCACGTGGAACAAAGAGCGTAGATGACCCGGGATGCTCTGGGCGGTCAGCGCAGTCGTGGTGACCAGGCTGGCGAGAATGCGCCACCGACGTGCGTAATCTGGGTCTGGTTGGCGCCGTTCCAGTCCATGGTGAATATCTCGGTGGTGCCAGTTCGGGTCGAGGCAAAGGCGATATGCAGACCATCTGGCGACCACGACGGGTCTTCGTTGTTGCCCCGTGAAGTCAGGCGGAGATAGGTGTCGCCGGTGATGTTCGTGACACAGATCTGATTCGAGCCGTCGGCCTGGCGCTGGACGAATGCTATCATGTCGCCTTTGGGTGACCAGGCGGGTGAGGTATTGTAACTGCCCTCAAATGTGAGCCGTCTCAGGTCAGTACCATCAACATTCACGATGTACACCTGGGGAGAACCGGTGCGGTCTGAGACGAACGCCAGCTGCCGGCCGGTTGGTGACCAGGAAGGCGATATCTCTATGGCCTTGCTCGTAACCAGTCGGCGAAGGTTCTTGCCATCTGGGCTCATCAGATACAGGTCAGAGGTTCCCTCATGGGAAAGTGACACGC
>JBDRUN010000051.1 GCA_039801365.1 candidate division WOR-3 bacterium | reverse complement strand
GCCCCTGGTTCACCGTACCCGAGGGCGACACGATGATTGTGGGTTGTGCGTCCAGCACCTGGACGAATACCGTGCCGGGCAGTTTGTCGTTGTCCGGAACCATATCACCGATGAGCTCAGTGCTGCACTGCATCGCTACGTTCCCGCTCCCAGCCGCAGTCCAGTTCGGGAAAGTGATCGTCTGCTCCTCACCAGCTGGCACCTCATCCGCTGTCCTGGTTACATCATACCCGGTGCTGGGAATTCTGAACCGGCAGGGAATACTCTGCATTATGTTGCTATTGTTCCGAACCCGCACCTGCACCGGTACGGATTGCCCCTGGTTCACCGTGCCGGATGGCGACAAGATGCTTACCGGTTGGGCATCAAGGTAGCTCACAAACACCGATCGTATCAGGGTATCGTTCGCACGGTTGATGTCGCCTGCAACATATGCCGAGCACTTCGTCTGGAAAGTACCCGGGGTACTGGCGGTCCACCAGTCAAATGTCATCTGGTCTGTCGCTCCAGGCCCGAGGGTCATGGTCTTTGGTCCGCTGATCCAGGTTCCAATGCGAAAGCACACGTCGAAAGTCTGTTCCGTGGCGCTGTTGTTCTTGAACTTGGCTTTGGGCTGGTGCGAAGTATTCCACAGCACGGTGCCGGTGGGAGCATCTATGCTGACAGCTTGAATGTCAGGACTTGGTGACGGAGAAACGATACCGCGGCGGAAGTAGATGTCGTAGTTACCATTCCGTTCGTCACACCAGGCTACCCCCAGAGTGTTAGTACCATCAAGGCAGATGGTGGGACGTTGAGAGACATTCGCACCCTGGCTCAACCTTGTGGCCGTACTCCAGGTCGCGCCATTGTCAGTCGAGTACTTGTGCCAAATCTCGTAGTTCTCGACCCCATTATCTTCGTACACAACGTGAAGAACATTCGACGGACTGGCCACAATGCAGGGCGCTTCCTGGCTGCTGGTACCGCCGGCTATTGTCACTGGGCTCTGCCACGTGGCTCCACCATCAGTGGATCGGCGGCCCCGAACATCGTAGTTTCCGCTGCCGTTATCATACCACACCACGTTGCAGTTGCTGCCGCGTACTGACAACGAACTGATGTCGGCCAGGGTTCCGGCGTCCGTCACAAGAACTTCGGACAAGAAGCTGGCCCCGCCGTCAGTAGACCGCCTGAGATATATATCCCAGGCTGAACCAGAGCCCACCGAGTACGACACAAGCACTGTGTTACCATCTGCGGCCACCGAAGCGGTCGCTGCGTTCGACGCACGGAGCGTCTGCACCGAAAGCCAAGAACCTCCCGCATTTGTTGAACGTCTGTAGTACAGAGTCTGCGCACCATCGTCCCAGGCAACGTGCACGCTATTACCGGAAACAGCGATTGACGGCACCTCGTGATACGTACCAGCTCCGCTAATTGTCGTCGTTGCTCCCCAACTCACACCGGCATCCGTGGACCTCTTGTAGTTGATTACATAGGACGAACCACTGAATTCGAACCACACAACGTGGACAATATCACCATTCACCGCTATGGCCGGGAACGAACCGTAGATTGACGTTGACAGTTGGACCTCAGCCTGCCATGTAGCACCCCGGTCGGTGGAGCGTCTGTAGAAAGTACTGGCAAGAAGCGCACCGCGGTAGTAGACAACATGGACAACATCACCCACCATTGCAACCGCACGCGCATTACCAGCGGTCGTGAACTCATGGTCAGACCCGGTTGTCACCCTGCGTTCCGGGTCCCACTGACCTAGAGCACCGGCCGCGAGTAACAGCACTGCTATTGTGACCCGAATGACAAATGCTTTAATAGAAACCGGCTTGCGCAACTCATCCTCCTTTCGTCCTTCGACCGTGCCTAGCCTCCTCGTAAGCCAGCGTCGTTCCAGCTAAAGGCTGGAATCGCCTTGGCTCAAACGCATTCTCGGATGCAACCGTAACCGGCCGATTCAAGTATAAAACTCACGCCGGGTTGGTCAAGACCCTAGTTCCAGTGCCTCGTGTAAAATCCGCTAGACGACTTCGCATACTGCCCGGCCCAGCCTCACCCCTATACAGCAGAGTTGCCCTGTGCCTCGGCGTTAGGCTCCTTGACTTCACCCGGGGTCTGGCCTGCCAGCTTGCCGGTTGCGCTTCTTGCGGCCCGTGGTGTCGCCGTCCCAATACCGGCCCGCGTTGCTCTACCCACACCCGACTCTATCTGTTCCCACGCCGACCCGTATGTGCCTGTAACAGTGGCCGAAGAAGTTGACTCGGTGACAACCGTACCTTGACACCCAGAGGTGACTACTATTGTGCGCATACCCTTGGCTACACAGCTCGTGTGGCCTGTATCAGAACTCTTGACCCAAGCCATGATCAGTATGGCCGAATACAGGACCACACTCACTGTAACGGTACCGACGGTACGGGCAGCAGCCCCCTGTCCGTATTCGGAATATAGATAAATATTTGGTTATCAGTGTAATAGCCAATAGAGCCTAAAAACGACAGTATAATCCGGTTTATACTTGGCTTGGAGCCGCATGGCTTCTATCCGGGGACATTTGCTTGGCGTCGGCACAGAAAAGGCAGGTGCCACAAAGGTCTTGTCCGTCCCTTGTTCGGTGAGTACGGAACTGGCACGCTCCAGAACCCTGCGGCCGAACCTGGCTGAGACTGATATGGTTACTCAGCGCACAACCAGAACTTTCTCGCCTGAACCTCGGAAGTAGATGCCTGGTTTCAAAGGCCCGCGCGCGATGCGTGCGCCGGTCATGTCGAGTACTGGACCGGAAACAGCCGTCCCAGACCGAAGAACTGTAGCGGCACGCTCTCTGCAGGCCTTGAAGCCACGTTCTTCCACGTCAACAAGTGGCCAGATGTGAGTCACGACCACCGGCACCTCGACCGCAGTCATGGGAAGAGTGGTCACAGCCACGGTAGGCTTGCCCACGGTTAGAACCTGGGTTCCGGTCGGCAGGTTCGGCGAGCTCACGTTCAAGCTCACCTGATGCCAGTAGGGACACCCAGCCATGCCGCCTGCAGAGTCCACTGCAATCGCAAGTACATCAAAGTCACCTGCTCCCCATGAGTTCGTGTAGCCCGCCGTCACGCATCCGTTGTCTGAGGCAACGACCGCACAGCCGCTGTCAACCCGGTCTGAGCCGAATGTCCCGGCCCAGGCAATGTCGCCTGACTGACTAAGTCTTGCCACAAGGAAGTCAGTGCTGTCTGAGAAGGACTTGCTGTAACCCGCAACGTAGAAACCCCAGTCCGGGGCCGGCGCTATACCCCGACCCCAATCGTCGCCATCGCCGCCAAAGCTCTTCGCCCACTCAATGCCACCGCCAGATGAGAGCTTGACAACAAGGAAGTCATTGGTTCCGCCAAGTACGACCCGACGACCGACTACTGCACAACCACCGCCTCCAGTCGCACAGATGCCGAATAGTTCGTTGCCGCCAATGCCTGAAGGACCGATGTTGCGCTCCCATAACGTGTCACCGTTCGCATCAAGCTTGATGATCATGAAATCCAGACTCACCGCACCCGGAGACCAGGTCGAGCCGGCAACGAAGTAACCGCCGTCCGAAGCGGGCAGCACAGCACGGGCATAGTCCTCGTACCGGCCGCCAAGCGTCCGGGTCCAGACCGTGTCGCCCCTTGAATCGAGCTTGAGCACAAGTGCGTCGTAATCCTGTACCCCGAAGGACCGGGTCCGGCCAGCGACAACAAAACCAGAGTCGTTGGTTGGCTGAATGCTCATCGCTTCGTCCCAGCCGGTGCCTCCGTACGCCCGGGCCCAGATAAGCTCGCCTGCCGAGTCAAGTCGGACGACTGAGAATTCGTTCTGATTCCCGCCCATGACGTATGTTCGGCCCGCGACCGCGTAGCCGCCGTCCGTGGTCCGGCACACGGCCCGCGCACCGTCGTAGCCCTGGGTGCCCATACGTTTGGCCCAGACCGTGTCTCCATCGTCCCCGACTCTTATCACAAGATAGTCATAGTTACTCGAACCGAATGAGCGGGTCTCGCCTGCTGTCACGAATCCGGCGCCTGGGCAACCGCAAATTGCCTGCGCACCCTCGACCGCAAGCCCGCCGTACGCATTGGCCCAAGCCGAAGGCTGGGCCAGACACATGCCAGCCGCTACTAGGATGAGCATCAGTGTGCTCTTCACTGTTACCTCCTGCTTCTTGGTCTTAGAACATGAACTAGGATATGCAAACGTGCCATTCTGTCAACGAGCCTTAGTTGACTGGGCACGCTGGCCCGTGGCAGCGAAAGACATGGACACCAGGCCGGCTTGACTTTGCTACTGCCCACTCCTATTCTTCACACTGCATGGACTCCCTGATTCAGTCTTTCCGGCTTCACTTGGGCCGTAATGAGTATGACGAGCTGGACGACATTTGGCTGGAGCTAACCGAGTCAGAAGCAGACCCCCAGGAGCTGCTAGACCTTGCCGAATTAGCTGAGCGGTATGCGCCTCCGGGCAAGGCCGAAGATTTCCTTTGGATACTCGCCGACGCGCTGAAGGAACGCGGACAATGGGACAGCCAGTTTGATGCACTCAAGCGGCTTGTGCGCCTTAGCTCGAACGAAACGAGGCTGTCCGCCGAACTGGCCGCCAACCTCCGGCACCGCTATGCCGGCGTAGCTGAGCTTGAGCGACTCCTGCAGAAGTCCGGCCTTTCCTATGGTCGGCCCCTGAAGCAGGCACTGGATACAATGGAGCGCTACATCCACCTGCTCCCGGGCTCGTGGCTTTTCCACCCGGACTGGGGAGCATGCCAGGTGAAACAGCTCGACCTGCTCCTTGACCGAGTCACGGTTCGATGCGCCGGTCTGACTGAGTACACGCTCAACCTGGACTCAGCCCATCGCCGCCTGAGGCCGGCTGCATACAATGGCTATTTTCGACGTCTGGCCGAGGACCGACCCGGGCTCGCAAAGCTAGCTGCCGAGAACCCGACTGAGGTCGTGCTGTTGTACCTTCGTGATACTGGGCTTCCGGCTGGTGTGGCCGAGCTGAAAGCCGGGCTATCAGAGCTAGTCGCCGAACCGGCATGGGACAGCTTCTGGAACCGAGCCCGCAAAGGGCTAGACTCTCACCCGCACGTGCAGGTTCGCACCAGGCCGTCCCGGACATACCAGTGGTCCGAAGAACGTGTCCTGCGGACGGATGAAGTAAGCGTCCGGGACGCAAACCTCAGAACACAGTCAGAAGACATGAACGCCGCCCGGGTTGAGGGCATGTCGGAGGAAGAAGTGGTGAAGACGTACGAAGCACTGTCCACTTCTACCAAGCGCCGCCGGCTGCTTGAGACCGTGCGCAAGGCACGACCCGAACTTGTCCCGAAGCTCTTTGTTCTGGGCAAGGACAACAAGCTGCGCTCCTGGTTGGCCGAAGAACTCAGTACTCAGGAATCAGCCCTGAACAGCCTGCTAAACTCGGTTCTAAACGGATACCGGAACCATCCGGATGCCCTGATATGGCTGGCTGGTAACGCCTGGGGCCGGCGTCCTGAAACGGCACCGGCCGTACTGTCCAGACTGACTGACCTTTTAGAATCACGGGCGTATCGCAAGAACTGGCCCAGGCTGGCCGCGGCTCTTGCCGCAGACCGGTATGAGCTTCTGCGGCTCGGGCTCGGCTCGATGGATGATTCGACAGCGCGAAGCCTGTACACAAGACTCAGCCGGCTCATCAGCCTTGCGCCATTTCAGCAGGACGAGATTCGGACGCTTTTTGCCGAACGGTTTCCGGACCTTGCCCAGACTGAGGAGGCATTGCTTTCGACCGCAGCCGGAATCGAGCGGGCACGGGCCGAACTGGCACGCCTTACCAATGAGGAAATTCCCCGCTCGGCCGAAGAAATCGGCCGGGCCCGGGCCCATGGTGACCTGTCCGAGAACTACGAATACAAAGCGGCCAAGGAAAAACAGGCAAGACTCCTGCAGCAGGTTGCAAAGCTCCGACAGGACCTTGCCCGTGCTAGGCCGATTGTTCCGGCTGAGGTGGACTGCTCCACAGTATCGGTCGGCTGCCGGGTAAAGCTCGAGGACCAAACCGGTGCCACGCACGACTACGCCATCCTCGGACCTTGGGACTCAGACCCAGACCGCGGCGTCATCTCCTATCTCGCGCCCCTCGGACAGAAGCTCCTCAGTCGCAAGCCTGGTGAGACAATCGAACTAGACGGCCGATTCTTCACAATCAAGGAAGTCAACGTCGCATCCGCCTACTTGTGACCGTTTGACCGCCAGACCGTCCTTTCACTGTGACGCTGAATCTCGACCCTGCCAGACCTGACCCACGCCTGACTAGCCAGGCCGCAGCTATCGTTGCCCGTGGCGGCATTGTCATTTTCCCGACGGAAACGGTGTATGGAATTGGCGCTGATTTGCGTCGCCCTGATGCAATAGAGCGCGTATGTCAGCTCAAACAGCGGCCGGCCGGCCAGCCGTTCCTCATCCACTGCTCTACAGAAATCCAACTGGTTGAACTCGTGCAGGAGATTCCGGCCCCGGCGCGCCGGCTCATGGCCACGTTCTGGCCCGGCCCGCTCGCACTTGTTTTCAAGGCGAAGTCCGGTCTTCCGAACGCAGTCACGGGGCCGAACAACACGGTCGGAATCAGGATGGTTGCACATCCAGTTTTCTGTGCTCTCGCCACCAGACTTGGCTCACCATTAGCCGGCACCAGCGCGAATCTCCATGGCCGATCGGCCACCAGCGACTTCACGAAACTCAGCCCACAACTGGTGGAAGCTGTTGACGTCGCACTAAACGCTGGCGTCTGCGGCACAGACCTGGCCTCAACCGTGCTGGATATGACGCACGAACCGCCAGTCCTCCTGCGCAGAGGAGCTGTCCCGGTTCAGGCCATTGAGACGGCCCTGCGATACCCGGTTGGCAACACCGATACCCACTACTGACAACAACTGAACCCTGATGGCCATCGGAGCGAGTTTGCGGTAGCGAACTCTGCCGCCCAGGGTGACAGGCCCTGGGCCCTTCGTTACGCCAGGCTAGTACCGGTATTCGACCTTCAGCGCGAACTCAAGGCCGGTCTTGTCCACGCCGATAGCTCCTTGAAAGTTTCGGCTTGTCCAGAACGAGACCGAGCCTGACACGCGAAGGTCGCGGAAAGCATGAATCTGAAAACCCGGGCTCAGCCGGAATGTCCGGTCCACCTGCTCGATGACTGTATCCGGGTGCGCGGTCGTGTCCCAACCAAACGAAGGGAATTCAGTGTGCTGTCTGAGGTAAAGTGTGTCCTCAGGATTCCTGAAACTCTTGCGCAAATAGTCGCCCCGGTTGTGATAGCCCCGACGCGTGTAATCAGCCGCAAGACCGAGTTTGAGCCAGCCAGACACTGTGAAACCGACTAAGCCCAAGACCTGGTCCGCGTCCGGCCCAAGCGGGTGGCCCAGAGGTATGCCGTAGTTGTCGTAAAGAATCGAATGAACCCGGTGGTAGTAGGTGAATGGCATGATGCGAGTATACTCCCCCCGTGCCTCGACCGGCAAGCTTGGTGCCCAGTACACGCCCACCTGCGATGCCGTTGCGTCCGGCGCAGACTTGCGGGTGTTGAACTCGTAGTTGTCAAGGAACAACTGGCCATAGAGCTTTGTTCTTGGCAGGTACAGCACCCCGTCCCATCCAACCAGAAAGTTGCCTCCGTGGCCGGTGTTAGCCTCGGTAAAGTAGACGGGTATCAAAGGATTGAGAAGCCCGCCTAGTTGGCTAGGCTGGAACTCGTCCCACGAGGTAACATCCAACAGTGCGCCTCCCAGTGTTAGCCGGTTCCACAACGATAGCTCGACCCGCTGCGCACAGAGCAGGCGTTGCTTCAGACCCCAGCGGGAAAGCAGCGAAACGATGGAAAAAAACTTGAAGTTACGAAAGGAAGCGGCAAGTTGAACATGGTCCAGCGACGGCGCATTATCCGACAGCATCACCGACCCAGTGTAGCCCGATCCCCAAACAAATTCATCCCGACCAAGCTCAAGACGCAGCCACGGTATCCTGAAAGCAAGATAAGCCAACTCGGTCTCAAGCGTCACCAGATTGCGCCAGGGCAGAACCCGCATACCGGGTATGTGCTTACCAGCCGAGTCACGTGGCAAGGACTCCTCGATGATTCTGGGATGCCATGCTGTGAACTCGAAGTGCTCGTAGAATGCAAAATCATCACCAGGCCGGTTGCTGATAACCCCACCGGCCGCGAATGCCTGGGTATCTTCATCTGCCCGGCCCCGCGCGAACGCATCAGCTCTGACCTCAGCGCCGGTACCTGCTTCCGGCACTCGAATTCGCATGAGCGGAGTTCTCAGTCGCAGCCCATGGGTATTGATGCCGAATTCAGCGCGCAGCCTTGCCAGCGCCGCACTCTGAACCCGGCCAAGGCTTTGCCCTGCCGAAAGCGAATCTGCTTCGCGCACCAACACCTCAGCTTCAGCACGGGTCCAGGGCCGGCTTGTTGCCGGCATCGAGCGGATAAGCCCTGATGTTTTCAGAACATCAAGGTCGCTGTAGATCCAGGAATCGGTCGGGATGTTCTCAAGGCTCGCGGCCAGCGCCGTAGCGGCGAGCAGCAGGAGCAGCAGAGTCCTCACAGGGCCAACTGGACCTGTTACCGAATCACGCCAAGCCAGTCGCGCAAAAGGAACTGCATCCGGCCGATAAGAAGCGACATGCGAGCCATCACCGTGTAACCGAACGATGCGCCGAACCCGACCATCAGGAATATGATGCCAGTCTCAGACGCCAGTTTGAGTGCGCCCTTGTGCTCACGGGAGAAAAAGAAGTAGAAAACCGAACAGATCACTCCGATAAAGGAAATCAGTGCCCAGAGGAAAACATCCCAGCGCGAGAATATTCCGGGCGTAAGCAGCGTGCCCTGAATCTGCTTGATAATATTTGTCTGGAAGAACGCCGGAATCGCCACACCCGATGCCCAGCCCAACACAAACGCCATCGGAAATCGCACAAGCCACGACACCTTGGGAATAAACCGGCAAAAGTAGCACAGCCCGAGAACAAAGGGAATAGCGTACAGCAACTGCCCCTGTCGGAAAAGTGGAGTAACCAGGTCCGGATAGACCGAGTTATACCACGTAAGCGAAATGGTATAGCCCACCGAGACGCCAACAAACAAGTGCTCACAAAACTTGTAGAACGGGTTGTCCTTCCATAGAAACGAGAATATGCCCAAGGTCAGGGCCGCTGCAACCCACGTCAGAACACTATGCGAGACGTGCATCGTCAACTCCCTTCCTGATTTTGTTCCGTTCGTACCTCATGCTTCCCTCCTCTTCCTTGTTGCGAAGAACGCAACGTTGCCGATAACAACAAGCACCATGATGACGACGTGGGCAAGCGACTGCGAATCCATCGCGGCAACAGCCGGCATGTATGCCTTTGAGTACCCGGCCTTCTGCACCATGACTTCATACTCAGCGCCGCCCTTCATCCCAGCAAGAAGACCGGTCAATTGTCCTGACTGCAAGTAGGGATAGACGTCCGCGGCCGAGACCGCCGTCACCCCGGCGCCCACCCGCATTCCGTAGCGCGACTGGGCATATAGCAGCCAATCCCGGTACCCGGGGTCTCCGGCTGAAATCGCTACGACCAATGGAATGTCTCGCAGCTTCTGAACCTCAGCCATCATCGGCAGCGAGTCAAGACTGTGACCGTAGTAGTCCGTCGGGAAAACATTCCTGATGCTTTCGCCCATACCGAGGATGACCGCATCCACCCCAGCCTTCCAGCCGAGGTAAACAACGTCCTCGCCGTACTTCTTGCCGAACTCAGGCGGGACCGTGGTCACCGCCTCATCGGCAAGCCCGGCTCCGGTAACCCACAACCCACACAGCAGCACCTTGACGTTCTTGGCAAAAGCATGGCGCATCAGAGCAACAAGCATCGGATACAGCTCAGGCATTGAACTCGGGTCGAAGTCAACCGATATAAGCAGGGTCTTGCCCGCCGGGATGGCGTCCACTGCTTCGAAAAGCGCCCGTGCCCTTGGCCCGGACGAGACACCCAAACCAAGGGGCCGGAGCAATGGAAACATCACCAGCACCGCCATCGCAACGAATATTATCTTGCGGTCAATGCGAAGAAGGTATTGGAAGAGCTTCACGACTTGCCTCCTCCCAGCCACCCACGCTCAATTCCGAGTATCACCTTGAGCGAAGTGGCAATTGCACCGAGCGCAACTCCGAACAGAATCCCGCGCTTTGCCGCCATATTTGGCACGGACAGCACCCACTCAGCGATTTCAGGCAGCTTGCCCCACAGTGCCCGGCCGACCGGTACCATGCCGAGCATCACCACAAATGCGGCAACTAGAAGCAGGGCAGCTTCCTTGGTCCGTGCCCTGAAAGCGCGGTATGCGGCCGAGGCCATGTAGAACGCAAGGATGGCAAACATCGAAGCGTTCAAAGGCACCAGGAAGTTCTGGAAGAGAACATTCTGCAAAGGCGAACCTGGCCGCACACCCCAGCCCAGACCGATGACCGTGGTTACGGCGACTGCTACGAGCGTTACAATCGAATAGGGCCACCCGGTTCGACGCCGACGCAGGCGGTCAGTGTGATACATGATAAGACTGCCGACGCCAAGCACCAGTGCGAATGCAGCGACAATGCGAATCCACTTGGTTGAGAGCTCGTACACTGCGACTGAAACTGGATGGGGAACGAAGAACTGCACCATCATCATTACACCCATCACAAGGCAGATTATTAGCGGTATGTTGCGTTTCACCACTGCCCTCCTCTGCTACCGATACTGCTCTCGACTCTGCGGTCTGCCGACAGTAGCCTCATATCTGCAATTCTCACCCTCATCGCCCGCCTCCTAACTCGTCTCGAAGAAGCCGGTAATCCGACCGAAGAAACTCAGCACCGGAATCTTCGACAGCAGCATCAGCACCGAGCCGAGCACGATGACGGCAAGGATGACCATTTTGCCAATGTCCTGGCCCTTGAGTGAACCGACAAGGAGTGGCTCACGCGACAGGTAGGCCGAGGCCGCGTAAAGCTCCTCGCCGATGAGCGTGTAGTCGCAGGCGGTGATGAAGAACGGTAACTGGAACACCGAGTCGGTTCCGGCAATCTGGATTGCCCCGGTTGTCGCGCCGGTTTCGGCAAGAATCAGCGACTCGGCCCAGAATGTGCCGAGAAAGAAGTTCGTCGCCGGCTTCTCACGCACCATCAGTCCGTCTACTGCGGCAGCGTACGCAAACTGTTCCGAGGTAACAAAGAAGACGCTGTCCGGTTTGAAGGCATCTGGCCGGCCAGCCTTTGTGTAGGCTTCCTTCACCACCTCGCGCGCCACCGTGTAAACAATCGGGTCGCGGTTCGGCACAAGCAGAGTGGAGTCATACTGGGCAATCTTCTTCGCTACCTCACCCAGGATGTTGATCGAAGCAATAGTCGCAATCTGGGAAACATCGGCCAGCCCGGGCACATACACAATCGGCTTGCCCATTTCGGTCGCACGGCCGACCGCCTCCTCGACCGCATCCAGCCCCGCGATGCGGCGGATGAACAGTGTCCTACCACGCTTCGCATGCTCGATGAAATAGACAACAAGCACGAAGAAGAGAATCATGCCGATAAGGATGTTCACCCGACTGGTATTGAAGAACTGGGGCGACGCCTTCACTGCGACGGACGGTTCTGACCATACCGTGTCGCACCCCGCCACGGCGGCGACGCGATACGTGTACGGAACATAGTTCCTGGCTGTCTCGTCCTGATACCCAGTCTCCTCACACGGGACTGAACCCAACAGTTCTGTCTCACCGGTACTCGCTGTCCGCTCGATCAGCCACACCTCAGGCCTGGGCCCTTCCCCCGGCTGCCATTGAAGAGTGATACTACCCCCGCGGTCATTCGGCGTATCCTGAACCCGAACAATGCGTGCCGCGGTCGGCAGCACTACCGGTGCCGGCATTGTGTCCGCCACACCAACCTGTCCTACTGTCAGCAATCCGGTCAGCAATAGTTCCATTTCCTTCCTGCCTCCTTACTCAACGCTACGTCGGCCGATTGATGCCGAACGCTCCTCGCACGCGCACGGCGTACTCCGGCACTTCGGACAACCGTAGGCGTACTTGGCACACGCCTCTTCGATGTCAACGCCCTCGATCGAAGCAAGGCTAACAAGCCAGGCAAATACGTCCGCGAACTCTTCTTTCTTTCCGTCCGAGTCCTGCTTGCGGAGCGCGCGCGCCAGTTCGCCGACTTCCTCCACAAGCCAGCGGAATGTGCTCTCGCTTCCGCGTCGGCTATCTTTCTCAAAGTAGATGTTTCTGATCAACTGCTGAAACTCGGATACTGTCACCGTGCCAGTATCGCCGAAAACTCCACACTGTCAAGCACACCTTTGCCTGCATTTGGTGACTGTCCCATTCCGGATAGGCTTCCGCAAGACATCCGGTGTCATGGCCAACTTCAAACGCATCATGCCCGACAATTGCCCTGCGCCCGCAAGTGCCCGCCAAACACCGACAGTGGCCGGAAATATAGTTGACGCAAACAGGGGCGACTCACCAACACCTGGGCCCGCTTGTTATGAACAACAACTGATTAGGCGCCTGTTTTCTCGACGGCGACTGCCGCAATCTGCGGCAATAGACAAAAGCCACAACATCCGCAGACTGCGCTCCAGTATCTAACATCCACGCTGATAGTCGGTTAGCAGGCGTGTGCTACTGCCAGCCCATGGCACACATGTTGCATCAGTGGTAGCTGTCGAGGACTCGGGTCTGCTTGGGGGCACTAAGTCGCGGGGTTGCGGTTGTGGGATACCGCAGCCCCGCTGTTTCACAACGGCGTGTTTGCCCCAGATGTCATGAATGCCGAAACCAGTTGCAAGGCGGCTGACTTCTGTGTAACATCGGCCATGCGTCCGCCAGTTTCCAGCGAGAGTAGACTCATCCGTATGATTCAACGTACAGTGCAAGCCCGCGCCAAGGTCCGGGTAGGTATCGGTGACGATGCTTGCGTGCTTACGGACGGTACCGTGCTCACGACCGACGCATACGCCGAAGGTGTGCACTTCGAGCTGTCTCTCCTGTCATGGTACGAAGTCGGATTCCGCTGCGCCTGCGCCGCGCTTTCCGATATCGTGGCGATGGGGGCTGAGCCTGACGTTCTCATCGTCGCCCTGACACTGCCAAAGAACACCGCCCTGAGTGATGTTAGGAGACTGTACCAAGGTATTGACACAGTATGCGCACGGCTAGGATGCGAAGTCGCCGGCGGCGATACGATTGCCGGCGACCGGCTACTCCTAGCATTGACAGCCCTCGGAAAAACAGACAGACCGCGTCTCCGCTCGGACGCACAGACTGGTGAAGCATTGTACGTCACTGGATTCCTAGGTTCGGCTGAGACTGGCCGTCTTGCCCTTAAGTATCGTCTGAACAGCAGCACGTACGCCCAAAGCATCGAACGCCACAAGAGGCCATTCCCAAGATTCCATGTCATGCGCGCACTAAGCCGACGCATCCGAGCGCTAATTGATACCTCGGACGGCATCGCGACCGATGCCCGACACCTGGCCGAGTCCAGTGGGAGAAGAATCGTCCTCGAACCAAGGCTTTTCCCCATACTGCCGGAAACAATAAAGTTATGCAAGAAGCTCAGATTAGACCCCACGCGATTCGCGCTCTGCTCTGGTGAAGACTACGAACTTCTGTTCACTGCCCGCGGTCGGATTCCAACAGCCGCCGCCGATGTGCACGTGACACGAATCGGCAGGGTCGAGTCAGGTCGCGGCCTTTACTTGGAGCAAGACGGGAAACTAGCTCCGGTCAGATTCCACGGGTACGACCACTTGACGGTACAGAAGTAAAGTGTTCGCAACATGTGGATAACACTGTGGACAACTGACCATAGCAACGCCTCACAGTACTAATCTGATCTGAAACAACCTCCCTTTTCATTGTGATTTCGAAGTAACGGGTGTGTATAGGTAACACAATTTTTGTCAGTGTGTTAGCGAATTATGGGGACATGGCAGCCTTTTCTTGACATTGGGATTTGTCGTGCTATAACTCACCATCGAAGGACATGAGGCGTTCAATTGACGAACAGGACTACAAGCTAGTGCTGGAACACGGTCGGTGCGTCAACCGGCGCTCCACCGCCGACGTCGGCGTGGTGGTTACCACCCCTGTCCTGCTGTCGCGGGAGTATGCGGCAGGCAGGACCATCGGCCGCAACGGCCGCTTCAAGCCCGTCCCAGTGCCCGCCCCAAAACTGCAGTTACCGCGCGGCCGTTGCTACCGACTTTTCGACAAGACCGAGAACCCGCAGCCGTTCAGCGCCGCGCTCGAAAGCATCACAAAAGGAGGCAACCGTGCCAACTCCGTCTGAACATCCGCGTGAAACTGAAACCGAACCCATTGACCCTCCCGCAGCCAAAGGTGCCGGCCAAACGGTTCCGGAGTTTAGGCAGGTCAGAAAGCGGGACGGAGAACTTGTCGCATTTGACCGAGGAAAGATCGTTTCGGCGATCTTCCGTGCTGCTCGCTCGATCGGTGGCGAGGATCAAAACCTAGCCGCCGCCCTTGCTGACGACGTGTGCCGTGAGCTTTACGAACAGAAGGGCATCCACATCCCGACGGTCGAGGAAATCCAGGACGCCGTCGAGAGAGTCCTGATGACCCGGGGGCACACGCGAACTGCGAAAGCTTTTATCCTTTACCGCGAAAAGCGCAACCAGGCACGAATCAAGCGCATGCTCTCGGCCAAGGCCGAGGCCACCGACTTCGCACTCTTCGTGCGCTCTTCGGGCGACGAGATTCATCACTGGGATCGATCCCGCATCAGCCGGGCTCTGGTCCGGGAGACCAACATCGTACCCGAGAAGGCCAACCAGATTGCAGCCGAGGTCGAAGACATCATCCTCCATTCCGGTGTGAAGCACATCACCGCCAACCTCGTCCGCGAAGTAGTGAATACAAAGCTCATCGAACACGGCTACGCCGAGCAGCGCAAGCGCCACATCCGGCTCGGCGTACCGCTCTATGACGTTGAGCGGATTCTTCTGTTCAAGAACAAGGAGAATGCCAACATTCCGCACAATCCTGAAGCCACGAACATGACGATGGCCGAATGGATCAACAAGCAGTTTGCGCTGTCAGCCGTGTTCGACCCCGAGGTAGCTGACGCCCACACCCGCGGGGACATTCACCTTCACGACCTAGGTTTCATCAACCGGCCCTACTGCTCGGGCCAGTCACTCGAATACGTCAAGAAGTTCGGGCTTTCGCTGCCCAATGCTCTCTCGATGGCCCGCCCTGCGCGCCATGCCGACACTCTGCTCGCCCACATGGTCAAGTTCTCGGCCGCGCTTCAAGGACATTTCGCTGGCGCAATCGGCTGGGATGCGGTCAACCTGTTTCTGGCACCCTATATCGTCGGGATGAGCGACCGGGAGGTTCATCAGCTCGCTCAAATGCTTGTCTTCGAGTACTCTCAACAGAACGTGGCCCGCGGCGGCCAGGCAATCTTTTCCGACATCAACCTGTACTGGGAAGTCCCTGAACATTTCGAGGAAGTTGACGCCATCGGTCCGGGTGGCGAGTACACCGGCAAGAAGTACCGCGACTATCTGACCGAAGCCCAGCGCCTCGCCTGGGCCATTTTTGACATCTACCGGGACGGTGACGCTTCAGGTCGGCCGTTCTTCTTCCCCAAACCGCTGGTGCACCTGACCAGCAAGTTCTTCCGGACTCCGCGCTGGCAGGACTTCCTCCACCACATCTGCGACGTTGCAGCAGAAAGAGGCAATACCTATTTTGTCTTCGACCGGGGCGAGACCGCCAAGGTCAGCGAGTGCTGCCGGCTTGCCTTCCGGCTCGACAAGTCGGATTTGTGCGATGCCCGGACACCTTGGAAAATGCGCTATTCGGCGCTCCAGAATGTCACCGTGAATCTGCCCCGCCTGGCTTACCGGGCCAACCACGACGATGCCACGCTCATCGAGTTACTCAAGGCCCAGCTCGAGGTTGTAGCCCAGGCCCATGCACAGAAGAAATCGTTCCTCGAAAAACTACTCGCGCTCAAGGCCGACGGCCCCTTGGCACTCCTAACCATGGAACGTGATGGCGAACCGTATCTGCGCATGCATCGCGCCACGTTCCTGGTCGGCATACTCGGCCTGAACGAGATGGTTCAGTACCACCTGGGCCGCCAGCTCCACGACAGCGACACCGCGTTTCGGTTCGGACTCAGGGTGGTTGCCGAGCTGCTCTCGGAGTGTCGACGACTGTCGCAGAAGTACGGTCTGCGCTTCGTCCTGGAGCAGACTCCGGCCGAGTCAACCGCTTATCGGCTGGCCAAGCTTGACCTAGAATACTTCCGCGATCAGACTCTGCAGGTGGTCAAAGGCAGCATCGAGGACGGCTCGACTTACTACACGAACTCAACCTATCTCAACGTCGGCGAACCGATTGACCCTATCGAACGGGTATATCGTGAAGGCAAGTTCCACGACATGATCGAGGCCGGGGCTCTAACCCATGTGTGGCTTGCAGACTCGAGACCACCCAAAGAGTCAGTTGCCAATTTCGTAATCAAAACCTACGAGAAGACCCGCAACGCTCAGATTGCGTTCTCGCCTGAGTTTACGACCTGCTCCCGTTGCATGAAGACTTCGCGCGGACTGGCCGAAGTGTGCCCATACTGCGGCTCGGCCGACGTGGACTTCATCACCCGGGTGACCGGTTACTTTTCAAGAGTGTCAGGCTGGAACGCTGGCAAACGGGCAGAACTCCTCGATCGGCACAAAGTCGGGCTTGGTAGCATGGCCTGACGGTCTTGGGCAACAGGTTGCGGGTCCGGGTTTCAGTCAAACCGCACAGCCGAGAACAGTCAGTGAGCCAACTTACGGATGGCTCGCTGATTGTTCGGGTACGTGAACCAGCGCAGGAGAATCGCGCCAACCGGACGGTCCTTGCTGCGGTCGCTGATTTCTACGGTGTGCCGAAGACATCAGTCCGACTCGTCGCCGGTGCTCACAGTCGGCGCAAGGTCCTGGAGGTCTTCTTTTCCTAGCCCTTGCTCGCTGACCTCTAGCTGTACTCCGTCAACAGCTTGAAGTCCGTCGGCTGAAGCTGGTGATCGGTTTTGACATCAATCGCCAGCTCATATCTGCGGGCAAACTCACTCAGTCGCTCGTACCATTCGGTTGTAAGAAAATCCGTCATCCAAGGCGAGCAGAGAATACGGAGTCGTCGGCCGCGGATTTTCGCAAGCCGAGCAATGATCGCCCGCTCTACTTTCATCGCAATCTCGGACCGCGAGCGTACACGACCTGAACCCTTGCAGGTCGGACAGGTTTCCTGCATCGAATACATCATACCTGGCCGGGTGCGCTCCCGCGTCATCTCCAGCAAACCAAACCGGCTCATCTTTGAGAAATCTGCCTTGGCCCGGTCGTTAGCGAGCTGGCTCTTGAGCTCAGCAATCACCCGCTCTGTGTTCTTCGGGTCCTCCATGTCGATGAAATCAATGATTATGAGTCCAGCCAAGTCCCGTAGTCGTATCTGACGGGCGATTTCTGCCGCCGCCTCAAGGTTAGTCGAAAGAATTAGCTTCTCCGGGTCCTCTTCCTTCGATGAGCGGCCGGTGTTCACATCAATTGCCACCATCGCCTCGGTCTGATCAATGGTAATGAACCCGCCCGACTTAAGCCAGAGGCGTTTCTGAAATACCCGTTCCAGTTCCGCCTCAACACCGGTCTGCTCCAGAATTGGCACCTCGCCTTTGTACAGCTCAACCCGACGAC
>JBDRUN010000050.1 GCA_039801365.1 candidate division WOR-3 bacterium | reverse complement strand
GTCGAAGGACAGGCAGTGCCGACGCAACCATCTCGACTTCAAGCTGGACAAAGCTCATGATTCGAGTACAAATGTATTCTGAGGCAACGGGGCGTCCTCGAGTACATCCATATATGAGGCAACAGGGGCAGGCCACCCCAGCGCTTTGGTCTTTCGCGGATGGTACTGCCGGCGCCACGACGGACCTGCCGTTACATGACGAGACCCGCGACCAAGAGGCCGGGGCTGCTCAGAAGTCGGTGTGACAAGAATATGCCGGATTGCTTCCGTCAATTGTGTCCGTCCAGGCTGTATGACCAGACTGTTGACACAGCAGGTTACACCCGTATACTGGCGGCATGAAGAGAGAGGAAGGACTGCTTGCTCTTGGTCTGACCCAGCATGAGGCCAGGGTTTACTCGGCTTTGCTGAATATCCGCATCGCCGGTGTCCGCGAACTGAGTGGGGCGACCGGGATTCACCGGCCGCATGTTTACACTGCGCTTCAGCGATTGGTGGACAAGGGAATGGTTAGTCGCAGCCACGGCAAGGTCGGTACATTTGAGGCTTTTTCGCCCCGTGAGGTGTTCAGCCGCAAGATGAGTGAGACACGAGACCTGCTCAAGCTTCAGGCAAAGACTGTCCGGCAGCTCGAGCAGGCTTACCGGAACCGCAAGGACAACGGTCAGGTAAAGCTGTTCGAGGTATTCCGGCCCGGATCGGCCGGTCTGGCCGAGGAGCTACGCCGCGTGAGCCGGGCGCGCAAGGAGCTGCTGACCATGTTCAAGCGCCACCCGCCCGGTATCACCGAGGAAGAGCTTGATGCATGTGACGAGGTAGAAATCAGGCTGATCAAACGCGGGGTCACGGTGCGGTGCGTGTACGAGCGAGCTGCTTTTGACGACAAGGTTCGTCTTCCTCACCTAATGAAAGTGATTAAGGCGGGTGAGCAGGCCCGGGTTGTTGAGGAGGTCCCAATGGGGCTTGTCATCGTTGACAATAGTTCTGCGGCCTTCGGCCTGGCGACCACGCCGGAAGACCGCACCGGTGTTTTCGTGAACAGCCCGGCGTTGGTCAGGCTGCTCAGGGACGCTTTTGAATTCCACTGGCAGAGAGGCTCGGATGCCCGGCAGTTGGTGGCCGGGGCGACTGGAGGAGAGCGATGAATGCGAGGATGTGGTTATTGCTGTTGGCCGGGCTAGCGGTGGGTGTCGGCCAGCCGATGCAGGGCACTTACGTTGTCAGCCTTGCTGGCGGCGGTGACTTTACCAGTTTCAGCCAGGCTGTGGGAGCTCTGCTTGCACGGGGCATGAGCGGAGCGGTTGTATTCGAGGGAACCGAAGGAACCTATGCTGAGGGTATGCTTGACCTGCGCGGCATAAACACCAGTGGAAAGACCCTGACGTTCCGCGCCAAAGCAGGGCATCGGGTCACCATTGACGGGCTAGGCGCCGCGGCCATATTTTTCGCTGATTTCAATTACGGAGCAACTCATAATGTGAAGGTTGAAGGTCTCCGGTTGACGAATTCTTCAACCGGTGGTTGGCCGGTCTATGCGGTTAACCGCTTGAACGGCTGGCGCATTTCAGACTGTGAGTTCGATACGCCGAGCGGGCCGTGGTTCAACGGGTCTTATGACTCGGTCGTCGGGTGCAAACTCAGGCTGACCGGTAACAACGGGGTCTATCTGTACAGCAGCTCCAACTGCTGGGTTGTGAACAACTTCGTGTCCGGTGTGAGAATGAGCGGCATCTACTTCAATTCTGCATCCGGCAACATGGTGTGTAACAATACGGTCATCACCGATTCGACGGCTGCGAACGCAATGGGATTGTACCAGAATCAGAGCTCCAATACTTTCTACAACAACGTCGTTGTCGCATCCTCGTACTGTCTCTATACCGGGTCCCAACCCGCATACTCTGACTTCAACTGCTGGTACCGGCATTCTGGTGACTCCCGTCTGTTCTATCTGAGCAACGTAGGCGCGATGGGCTTGTTGAACTGGCGCAGCCGTTCCGGGAACCGGCTGGACATGAATAGTATGGAGGCAGACCCGCTGGTGGTGGACAGGGTCAACGACCTGCACCTGCAACCTGCTTCGCCCTGTATTGACGCGGGTATGACGGTGGCCGGCGTGACGACCGATATTGACGGCCAGCCGCGTACGGTACCGTATGACATCGGCGCAGATGAGTACCATCCGGTTGGACTCGCAGATAATTCCAGATACCAGATTCTAGATGGCAGATTGCAGATCGAGCCGAATCCGGCGTGTGGCCAAGTTGCCATCCGTCTACCGCCGACCGCGGGCTGCTCAGAACTCAGACTGTACGATGCTGCTGGCAATTGCGTCCTCACTCGGTCATTCGGCCGTTTGACCACTGGGTCGCTTACTCTGGACCTGCGCGGCATCGCAGCGGGCGTGTACCTTGTTCGCCTGGCCTCAGGTCCGTACTCTAACAAGCTGATCGTGAGGTGACTCATGATGCTCCTATCTGCGTTCTGCCTGTTCCTGGCGGTTCCGCGCTTTCAGGGTCCGTACCCGGTCCTCTCAGGCGGCGTGCCGATAGACGTTGGAACCTACAGCATACCATTTGTCGCTGACTGGACTCAGGATGGCAGGAAGGACCTTATCGTCGGCCAGTTCGACTCCGGATTTGTGCGCTGCTACCCGAACGTCGGTCCTGATTCGGCTCCGGTATTCGATGGCTTTTTCTATCTTGAAGCGTCGGGCGAGCGCATCAGGCTACCCTTCAGTTGATGCCAGGGGTCGAGTCCACAGGTTGTGGACTGGAACTCAGACGGTGTGCGTGACCTCATCAGCGGCGACCGGGGCGGATACGTGAATGTGTTCATTCAGACTGACACCGGGCTGGTCGCTTACTATCGGATCGCCAAGCAGAATGGTGATACGTTCGATGTCGGAACCAGCTCAACGCCCGCGGTAATGGACTGGAATTCCGACGGCCGCAAGGACCTGATTATCGGTCGGGAAACCGCAACGAGTCTTCTGTACCTGAACGTCGGCACGGACACTGCACCGGCATTTCAGGACTCAATCATAATGACCTCGGGTGGTAGCTGGATAATATTCGGCCGCAGTCAGGTGAGTGCGTTTGACATAGACCAGGACGGCCGCAAGGACGTCATCTACGGCGAGATCGGCGGATACGTGCACGTCTATCTCAACACCGGGCCCGACTCCTTTCCGAGACTTGTGCGTGCTGACACACTGATGACCGTGAACGGCGTCAAGATAATGCCCCCGGGCTCGCCGTCCCGTGAGTCCAAGTGTGGGTTCTGCGACTGGAATAACGACGGTACGCCCGACCTCCTGATCGGCGGCTACGCCGGATTGATAGACCTGTATCTGGGCGTGCCACAGGTGGGACAGGCAGAGGATACGAGATGTCAGATTTCAGATAACAGACTGCAGATTGAGCCGAATCCGGCCCGGACGCACGCCTTGGTTCGGGTATCGTGGGCAAGTCTGGCCGGTCAGACGCATCGGGCCGAGCTTCGAGTGTACGACCCAGATGGCCGCTGCGTCCGTTCCGTTCAGCTCACCTGGTCGCCTGGTCACCTGACCACTTGGTCTTTCCCACTTGACCTGCGCGGACTAACGAACGGAGTGTATCTTGTGCGTTTGATGTACGGAGGCCTGGCCGAGACGCGGTCGCTTGTTGTCCGGCAATGAAATGAATACCACGATAGGACCAGCCCGGGTCTCACAGGACCGGAAACAACCAAACCCCCATAGTCGAGAAAAGGAGGCAGTATGCCAGCAAGTAGCATCAGGACTGCAATGCCGGTCGCGTGTCTTCTGTTGGCCATGGCAGGCCTGTCAGCTGGCGTTGATGCAATCGAGGTGCCTGAACTCGTCAATTTCCAGGGCAAACTCACCGACGCCAGCGGCAACCCGCGCAACGACACGCTCACAATGACATTCCGCATCTACGACGACTCAAGTGGCGGCAGAAAGTACTGGGAGGAAACGCAGGACCAGGTTGAGGTACTGGACGGACTGTTTCATGTCCTGTTGGGCAGCGTGGTGCCGCTGGTCCCGGGAACGAGTCTGCCCTCAGGTCCGGACTGCTGGTTCGAGGTCGAAGTTGCAGGCCAGCCGGCGGTTCCGAGGACAAGGATGGCCAGCGTACCCTATGCCCATGCGGCTCAAAAGGCTGAGGACGTCTCTCAGAAGGGCGCAACCACTGGTCAGGTACTCAAGTGGAGCGGGACCGCATGGATGCCCGGTGCTGATGAGGGAGGCAATGTAACCTACGGTACCTTTTCCAAGGACTTCACGACGTTGAATGGACGTACCGTATATAACCTGACTATTCTTTTCGCTCCGGGAACTGGGCCGAAAGCAGGCGACTACTTCTTCGTGCAGTTCGACACCCTCTGGCCCTGGCAGTGCATCACCTACAACACCGGGACTGTGCCGGTTGACGATCAGGTCGTCATCCGCACTGTAAATCAGAACACTACAGCGGTTGACCCGCCGCTGTGCACCTGGCGGTATATCTGGGTACACAACTTCTCGCTTGACCGCGTTGGCCGGGCCGTAGTACTCAAGCAGGCATGGGCAACCGAGGCCGGCCGGCTGGAATGAGGGGCGGCGTGATACGCGAAGCAACAGTCTTGACGCTCGTTGTTGGCATCGTAGTGAGCGGAAAAGGGCGGGCGGATGTGCTGGCGTGGTATTCGTTCAACTCGGCCGGCAGGGAGTGTGTTTCGCCGGGACAGAAACTTAGCGGTTCGATGGCGCAGTCTATCCAAGGCCGCGGTGTGGCTGGTGACCTGCGCGGGTACTGGGGTTTCTGGTACGGATTCGGAGCCGCGGGCGGTATTGTCGGCACGCCAGCACCTTCGCAGGTCAACCTGGCGATTGTGCCCAGCATTCTGGTGGGCAATCGCGCTACTCTGCGCTGCTATTCGGTTGGAACCGGTCCAGTGGACCTGGCAGTATTTGATGCAGTTGGCCGCTGCATTCTTGCCCGCAGAACTGTGGCAACGGAGGACAAATTGTCTGTTCCGCTGGACTTCGGTGCTCTGCCAGGTGGCGTGTATGTTGTCCGGCTCAAGGCAAACGGATCCAGCGCCAGCCAGAAGTTGGTTGTCAACCGAGAGGAGTAGGGTAATGAAGCAGGCACTTGCGGCTATCTTTGTGCTTGCGACTTCTATGGCCGTGGCTGACCCGTTGAACGGTACCTACACTATCAAGAAGGACGGTTCAGGTGACTTCTACAGCTTCACCGATGCGGCTTCGGCGCTCGTGACCAGAGGTCTGTCTGGTGACGTTGTATTCGAGGCCTACGACGGCATCTATGACGATGGTGTGGTAGATATGCGTTATGCGAACACTGCAGGTAAGACGGTCACGTTTCGGCCCGCGGTCGGCCAGTCGGTCACGGTGTGTGCGCCCGGCGCCGGATTCATCTTCTGGGCCTCGGGCGACCTTGCGCCCACCCATTACATCAAGATTCAAGGGCTGACTCTGAAGGATTGCGCCGGCTGGGCGGTCTGTGCCCCGCGCTGCCATTTCTGGACGGTGTCGAACTGCCGAATTCAGACCGACCGTGGCATCATGTTTGGCGGAAGCTTCGACTCGGTCCTCAACTGCGACATCCAGGTCACCGGCACGACCAGCAGCATCGGCATATATTTCGCCGGTTCAAGTGGCTTTGCCGCCAACAACTTCGTTTCCGGCGCGACCGGAATGGGAGTGTACACTCTGAACGCTTCTGGTACGAAACTGCACTGCAATACACTCATCACCGACTCGGCATCCGTCAACGCTATCGGTATCTACGAGAACGGCAGTAGGAGCACGCTGAGAGGCAACGTCATCGTGGGCAGCTTGGTTGCCTATAGCGGCGGTTCCTTTCCCGCCTCCTCGAACTACAACTGCTGGTATAAGCACGACGGCAGCGAGAATCTGTTCTATGTGTCCAACATTCGCTATCTCACGATGGAGAGCTGGCGCAGCCGTTCTCATCTTGATACTAACAGCTTCCGGGCCGACCCTTTGGTCGTGGATAAGTGGACAGACCTTCACCTTCAGGCCTCTTCACCCTGTATCGGTAGCAGCGCTCCGATTGCCGGCATCCTAACCGATTTCGACGGCGAGCCCCGTGATGCTCAACCGGATATCGGCGCGGATGAGTACTATCCGGTCGGTCTTGTAGACGATACCAGCTTCCAGATATCAGAATGCAGATTGCAGATTGAGCCGAATCCGGCCTGCAGATACGTCCGAGTGTCATTGACCGGTCAGGCTAGTTCGACGTGTCAGACCGAGCTTCGGCTTCATGATGCTTCTGGACGCTGCGTCCTCGTTAGGCCGCTGGATCACTCGACCACTGGGCCGCTTGTGCTCGATCTGTGTGAACTGAGTAGCGGCGTCTATTTTGTCCGGGTGCCTGCTGGCAGTTGCTCGGTCACAGAGAAGCTCGTCGTGCGCTGATTGGATTTTGGTGTGAATACACATCGCGTGCTGCTTGCCGCTTGTCTGGGCGCCGGTGCGGCACTCGCTCTGGTCACGCGTTACGTTGGCCCGGAGCGCAATCCGCCCCACTTCAAGACCGTGGCTGCGGCGTGCAGTTCGGTCAGCCGCCGGACCCTAACCGAGGAGCACCTGTTCCTTATTGACCCCGGCACCTACACCGGCGCATGCGAAATCAGTAATTGCACGACCTGGTACTACCCGCTTACGTTCCGGCCCCTAAAGGCTGGGACCGTGACGCTCGATGCCGCGGGTGCCCAGACCGGGTTCTATGTGTACAACACCGACAACGTTAAGCTCGAAAGCCTCAACTTCACCGGTGCGGCGACTTCCGCGGTCTATTTCTACAACACCCATGCTACCACGCCTTTCTGTAAGTACTGCCGCATCAGCGGCTGCACCATTACGGGCAACGCGTACTACGGCATCCGGATGGAAGGCGTGTACGATTCGGACAGCGTCATCGGCAATCGGGTGCTCAACACCAACCTGTACGGTATCTATTTCAACTGGGCTCGACCCGGGCAATGCGTGTTCAACAACTACGTGTCCGGCTGGACTTACCAGGGCATCAGCCTGAACGATATGGCGTACGGATACTGCTACGGCAACACCGTTCTGAGCCCGACCGGCTCTTCCCGCGCTGCGCACTGCGTCAACATCAACGACTGCGCTTCCTGGAACGTGTACAACAACATTTTCTGGAGCCGCAACACGAACACCAACTCGGCATGCATCCACCTCAATAACTCGGCTCAACCGAAGTCGAAGCACAACAACCTGTGGAAGGCTGCGGGCAGCAACATAGCCATCAACGGAGCCACCAAGTACTCTTCAATGTCTCACTGGCAAGGGGTCGGATTTGACACAAACAGCATCTCTCTGGACCCGCAGCTCGCGCCGGGCGACTATCATCTTCAGCCGTCTTCGCCGTGCATCGGCCGGGCACGACCGTTTCCAGACATACCCAGGGACATAGACGGCGACCCGCGCGATGCCGAACCTGACATCGGTTGCGACGAGTACTGCCCAACCATACTTGAAGAAGGTGCTAGGTTCCCGGCACCTGGTACCGGCTTGCGGATTGAGCCGAATCCGACCCGAGGGCAGGTCGCTGTCCGTATACCGCCGAGCGCAGACCGCTCTGAACTCAGGTTCTTCGATTCTCAAGGACGCTGCGTTCTCCATCACCCCATCCCTTCATCACTGCATCAATCTTTCATACGGCTCGACCTGCGCGACCTCGCGCCAGGAGTCTATCTTGTCCGACTAACCGCCGGCGGGCTCTGGGCCGGCACTAAACTGATAGTGAGGTGACGATGATACTGTTTTACACGCTTTGTCTGTTCACGGCCACTCCGCGTTTTCGGGAACCTGTTCCTGTGCTCTGCAAAGGCGTGCCAATTGACGTTGGGCGATATGGCGTGCCGGCAATGGGCGACTTGGATGGTGACGGAAACAAGGACTTCGTCGCAGGTGAGTTCGATTCCGGATTTGTGCGCTTCTATCCCAATGTCGGGCCTGATTCCTGGCCGGTGTTTGATACGTTCTATTTGGTAGAGGCGTCGGGGTCACGCATCCGTCTGCCGAACCGGAGTTGATGTTTGGGCTCGAGTCCACAGGTTGTGGACTGGAATCAGGACGGTAAGATGGACCTGATCAGCGGAGATGCGGACGGCTGTTTCAATGTGTTCATCCAGCGCGACAGCGGGTTCGAGGCGTTCTATAAGTACAGATTGCTCAACGGCGACACGCTCGACGCCGGGACTCAGTCAGTGCCGACAGTAGCGGACTGGAACCGGGACGGAAGGCGTGACCTCATCATTGGAATCCAGGCGAGCCGGATACTCTTGTACCTGAACCAGACGTCCGACACCTGGCCGATGTTCCAGAACTGGAGCTACATCTATTACGCCAACGGCTTCCCTATCATTCTGGGGCGGTCGGCCCCGGCCGTTGTTGACTTGGACCGGGATGGTAAACAGGACCTTCTCTCCGGCGAGGGAAACGGTTGGGTGCATTTCTTCCGAAACATCGGGTCAGACACGAATCCCGCACTGGCCAGCGGTGAGACCTTGAAGACAGTGTCTGGTGTGCCGCTTCGTCCGGACGGCATAATCAAGCGCGACTCGAAGATTGGGGTCGGTGACTGGAACAACGACGGCTATTTTGACATCCTCATCTGTGGTGACGACGGTCTGGTCACGCTGTATCTTGGTGTTCCAGAAACCGGGGTGGAGGATGATCTCGGATTGCAGATACCAGCACACAGATTGCGGGTTGAGCCGAATCCGGCCCAAAGGTATGTCCGGGTGTCGTGGACCGGTCAGACTTGTAAGACGAGTCTAACCGAGCTTCGGCTTTACGATGCTTCTGGCTGCCTCGTCCTGCCAGCGAACTGCGCAAGAGTGGGAGCGTCGAGCGTCGTCCTTGAGCTAGGCGGCCTGGCTCCTGGCGCGTACTTCGCGTGTCTGACCGCCACACATCAAACTGAAACCGCTAGTTTTGTGGTTGCCAAATGACCGGTATGCATTGGAGATAGGGTCCTAAACAGCAAGGAGAAGTAGGATGTGTGTAGCAAGAGGTAGATTATCAGGAGCAACGCTGGCATTGGTCGTGTTGCTCGGCCTTGGCGCAGCGTCTTCCTCAAGCACGAGCGCATTAGCCGAGGTAAGAGTCTATCCCGACAAGAGCAACTGGTGGACCGGGTATGTTTGGTACCGGCCAAGTTACCCTCCGCCCAATACGTATGGCCGCCAAGATGGCATAGTATGCTTTCAGGGTAGCAATGGTTCGCCCAGCCGCGTTGAGTGGCGCGGCTGGATGAAGTTCAACCTAAGTTCAATTCCGGACGGAGCCACGATTCTAGCTGCTTCATGCAGCTACTACTGCTACTCAGCCGAGAACACGCCCCTGCTCTTCTTGACCCATCTCACCCAGGACCCAATGTTCCGTACTCCAGAAGAGGTCTTTGGCCTGGTCGGTGCCGGAACCCGCGTGATTGACGAGTCGATCCCGCACCCCGGCACTGGCTGGTATCTGAACCGGCCGCTCAATCCTGCGGGTCTGGCTGCAATTCAGGCCGGTCTGGCGTCCGACTGGGTGGCGCTTGGATTTCTGGAACTGGACCATCCGGGCATTCCCAGCCGCTACGGGATCGCCCTGGGGGGAAAATCGCAGAACTATGAACCCTACCTGACTGTTACTTACACGACCGAGCCGCAGTTGCCCGGGGTTCGGGTGGATACGCCCAATGGCGGCGAGAACTGGGTAATCGGCACGAACCGGACGATAGTCTGTACGCACTATGGTGGGGCCGCAGTTACTGATTCGGTGCTCATCTCAAGAAACGGCGGTACAGATTGGGAGTTTCTGTTCAAGGAACCAGCGGCAAACACGCATGATTGGATCGTGACCGGGCCTGCTACAGCTCAAGCCCGGATTCGAGTCGTGGCCATCAATGCGGTCGGGACTGGTGCAGACGACTCCGACGCCGACTTCACCATTTCGTCGGCACTGCAGAAGCCGACCGTGCTGCTTGTTTCTCCTAATGGCGGCGAGACTTGGACAATCGGAACTGAACAGATAGTCAGTTGCGTCCATACTGGCGGAGATGCCGATTACGACTCCTTGCTAGTTTCGCGTAACAGCGGAGCGGACTGGGAGTTTCTGTTCAAAGCTGCAGCAGCCAATGCCCACCACTGGACCGTGAGCGGGCCAGCCACTACACAGGCAAGAATCCGCATCGTGGCGGTCAATGCAGTCGGCCAGGGCTATGATGACTCCAACGGCGACTTCACCATTGCGGACCCGGTCCAGGCACCAGAAGTCCGCGTGCTTGTGCCGAATGGCGGCGAGGCGTGGGTCATTGGTGAACAACAGGTGATTGAGTGCGAACACACGGGCGGCCCAGCAGTCACTGACTCGGTGCTGATTTCCCGCAATGGCGGACTGGACTGGGAGTTCCTGTTCAAGGAGCCAGCGGCAAACACCCATGACTGGACCGTAACCGGCCCGACCACGGCCCAGGCACGGATTCGGGTTGTAGCCATCGCGGCATCAGGCGAGACCGGCAGGGATGATTCAGATGACGACTTCTCTATCGTTTCAGAACTTGAGCCGCCGACGGTTACTCTGATTCAGCCCAATGGCGGGCAGTACCTTGTGGTTGGTGAGACCTACCAGATAAGATGGTCGCATGGCGGAGGCATGCCGGTGACGAATTCGGTCTGGTACTCGACCAACAACGGAGCCGATTGGCTTCCAATAGAGCTGGGCATCACACCGCCGGTGACAGAGTACGACTGGGAAGTGCCCAATACGCCTACCACTCAGGGCCGGGTGCGCGTGCAGGCTGCAAACAGAGCCGGGTCAGGTGAGGCGGTGAGCCGCGACCCGTTCGAGATTGGCACCAGCCCGCAGCCGCCCCAAGTTGAGGTGCTGATTCCCAACGGCGGGGAGACCTGGGTGGTCGGAACCGAGCAGACTATTTCATGCCGGCATACCGGCGGTACCGCGGTCACGGATTCTATCCTACTTTCGGTTGATGCCGGCGCCACCTGGCTGTTCTTGATGAAGGTGCCAGCCGCAGAGAACCACCGTTGGACCGTTGTCCCGATTCCGACCACTCGGGCCCGTATCCGCATAGTCGCAATCAGCGCTTCGGGCGAAACCGGGTCTGATGACTCGGACCGCAATTTCTCAATTGTGCTAGACCCGAGCTGGCCTTATGGCTGGCACGAAGTCAGAAGTCTGCCTGAGTTGCCGAGCGGCAAGCCGGCCAAGGATGGTGCCTGGCTCGTCACCGGGCCTGCGCCATACAGCATCAAGTTTGCAGCCGGCTGTGAAGTGCAGGTCGGCAGTTGCCTATACGTGACTAAGGGTTACAAGACCGGCGACTTCTACTTGTACGAGCCTTTCGGTAACACCTATGTTCCCTTGGAAACGATACCATCGGATGAACAAGGTCGTATCAAACTGCTGTCCAAAGGGTCTTGCGGCGCATCGGACCAGATCCGTTTCGTATATCTGGTCAAAGGCAACAACACCCTGGGATTCTGGCAGTATGATACTGAGAGAGATTCCTGGTCCCGTCTGCCCGATGTGCCGGCCGGCCCAGACCGGAAGAAAGTCAAGGGTGGTTCAGACCTGGTCTATGTGCGCAAGGCTGACACCGGGTTTATATATCTGCTCAAGGGCTATCGCACCGAGTTCTACCGATACAACGTCAATTCCAGGGTTTGGGATACGCTTCAGGCTGTGCCGTATGGAACCAGGCCGAAATACGACAAGGGGTCATTTCTGGTTCACGATGGTGCTGGCCGCCTCTACGTTCACCAGGCAAAGTACTTCAATCCACAAAACGGGTGTCACTACATGTTCTGCTACGATACAAGGGTAGAATCATGGCAGCCGACTCAGCTCAAGGGCTTGCCTCTGTCCGGACTGCATTCCGGCCGAGTCAGGAACAAGAAGTCAAAAGACGGCGCGGCGGGTGCCTGGTACCAAGGTCGGCTGTACGCACTCAAGGGTGGGAATACCCAGCAGTTTTTCTGTTACACCCCCCAGGCTGATTCGTGGCGTGAGCTCGATACCATTCCGAGCAACGGCACTACCGGCGGGAAGAAGTTCGTCAAGGCCGGAGGAGACCTGGTTTACTTCGGGTACGGCGCTTTCTTTGCACTGAAGGGTAACAAGACCCGGGAACTGTGGCGCTATCGCCAGCCGCCGTCAGCAGCCGGTTTATGGCTTGCGATAGACCGCCCAGGAGTGCAGGCGGACAGCTCTGCTGTAGGTGGTCCGCAGTTTACGGTCTGGCCGAACCCGGTTGGGAACGGATGGGCAGCCCTGATGCTCAGTGGCCATCTAGCCCGGCAGACCAGATGTCTAGTGCGCATCTATGACACTGCTGGCCGGTGTGTGCTTGTCCGTCCCCTTGCCATTGGTGATGGGCCATTGGGTATTCCGCTCGACCTTCGAAGTCTGAGCACGGGCGTATATCTTATCCGGTTCGACGCCGATGGATTGACACAGACCCGCAAGCTGGTAGTACAGAGATAGCATCTAGTCGGACCAATTTGCAGGTGCTAGTACGCTGCCCGGGTCAGTTCGCAACTGTCGTACTCTCCGGAGGGCAGCGTATGCGGCATCTCAATAGTGTGTCTAACCGTCGTAACTGCGGTTGTTGCACGACCTGCCGTCTGTCGTGTTGCCTGTCAATTTGCCTGAGCAAAGTCGTTTAGGCTGCCCAAACTGTATACCATGTCCTGATAATAGAGCGTAACCCATGTCCTGCTCTTGACCGGGGGAGTGACTCCCCCACTCATTTGCGGTGCGAGTTGCCGTTCGGACCTAACTGTCGTCAGGAAAGTTGGTTATAGCGAGAATTGAGGTGTGGGACGGTATTCGAGCGTGGGAGCCGGGTAGTGATCGAGTTCAAGTTCGAGGCAATCAATCAGGGCCGGTTTGAGTATTCGGCCGAGCCTTTCTGCCAGTCTTGGCTTGATTTCTGCTTCCGCAATCGGTCTGAGTCCTGCTGGCGGTTTTATTCTGAGGCGGATGCCGAGTTAGAGTCTTGGCCTCTAGCCCGCGATACGGGAGGGGCATCGGTAGTTGTGTCAGACAGTGGAAGCGGCTGCGTCTCTCGCGAGCGTGGTCAAGTGACAGTGAAGGGGCGGATTCTTGGTCCGCCCCTTTTATCTGAATGAGTCGGGGTCTATCTGAGCACGGCTGCCTTCTGGGCAAAGACGCCTTCTGACGTAACGAGCTGAACAAAGTATGTGCCACTTGCTAGGTCTGCCGCCTCGAGCACAAACCCGGTCCGCTCGCCAAGTTTGACCGTCTTCGTCTGGCTGTTGACCAGCCGGCCGTTTACCGAATAGGTGCGGAGTTCGACTTGCCCTGAGACCGGCGCGATGAACTCGACCCGGCAGCTCCGAGAGAATGGATTCGGCGTGATGTTCAGAACATAGGGTCGTGAGTCCGGAGCTATCGGCGGCCGCTCTTCAACTCCGGGTACGCCTTCACCGAACCACAGAAGTATGCGCCGGATAAGGGTCCATTTCTGGAGGTAGCGCGTCACCGAGTGGTCAATTGCTTCGAACGGAATCGAGAAGAACACCACGTGGTAGTTGCCGGAATACCGGACAACCGCTTGCAGGGTAGTGTCGGCGTAGTCTTTGAAGAAGGCGCAGCCAACTCCGCCACCAACCGGCCGCACGCCGTCAAGCGACTGGCCATTGTTCGCGCCACCGCCACCACCGGCAACCATGGTGTCACCACCGGTAATCGGATCGCCGACATAGCCGACAAGGTAAGGTTTGCCGGTTGATGGCTCGACGAACTGAGCGTGCAGGTAGTCGGCAAGGAAAGACTCGCTGGCGATGTTCTGGGCAAGGCTCTTGCCTGAGATGAGGAGTTTGCCGCCGTTGTCAAGGAATGCAGCAAGATTGGTACGGTCGGTCGCCGTCAGAGTTGTGAGCGAATCGTCACCGGTGTACCAGATTACAACCGGGTAGTGTTTCAGTGTGTCGGCCGAAGGTGAACCTTGGGCCTGGACGTTGAAGGTGTGGTAGAGCACACCGTTGGAGTCGCAAGCCGAGGTGTACCAGCGTTCGTAGTTCTGACCGAGGTCGTCATCAACAATCAGGACCCGAGGTTCGCCCGAAATAGAGGTGAAGCTCGTGTCCGGCCAGGCTGGGGTCGGCGTGGCCGTGACCGTGAGGCAGAAGGTGTACTGCTGTGGCGGTGTGCCGGGCGGTATTGAGATGACAAACGAATCGGCCGAGCAGTTGCCTGAAGAACCAGCCGGAATGTCCGGGAAGGTAGCGGTGCCCTTGAGAATCTGGACTCGGGAGCTTGACGCGGTCAGCGTGGCCGATACACCGGTGGCGTCTCGCCAGCCAGCCGCGTTTGAGTAGGTAACGACAAGGGCTGCGGTTTCGCCCGGGTCAGGCCGGCCGTTGCCGTTGCCGGAGGCATCGTTGAACCGACGGTCGGTCAGACGCAGGTCGCAGTAGAAGAGTGGTAGAACAAGATTGGCCATCGAGACCCGGCCCGCGCCAAGTTTACCCTGGCGGTAAAGCGGGTCAGGCATCGAATCACACGCCGCATGCATCTTTGAGGTGCAGGCATCGTTGGTGAGTGCAGGGTCAAATGACTTCATCCAGCAGGCAACGCCTGCGGCTAGGGGGCAGGACATCGAGGTTCCGCTCAGGGACCCGTATGAGCCATTGCACTGATTTAGGGTTGCGAGGATTCCGTCACCCGGCGCAGTTATGTCCACCCAGGTGCCGTAGTTGGACCAGGATGTCTTTGTGTCCTGAGTACCGGACGCGGCGACGTTTTCGACCCCTTCATGGCAGGCTGGGTAGCGAACTGCTTCCGCTCCGTCGTTGCCGGCCGAACCGTAGAGCACGCGGCCTTCGGACCAAGCGTACATGCAGGCGTCAGCTAGGGCCTGCGAAGGGTAGGACGAGCCGAAGCTCATCGAAACGGCCCAGATTCCTTCAGGCACGGCGTAATAGATAGCCCCGACCGCCTGGCCAATGTAGATGCCGCCGCCAAAGCCACAGCGGACCGCGAGCGAGCGGGTGTTCCACGTCGTACCAGCCACGCCTTCGGCATTGTTCGTGACCGCGTTGACAATGCCCCAGCAGTGGGTGCCATGATCGTCTGGAGGTGACGGCATTGGATTAGGTTCACCTTCGACAAAGTCCCAGCCGATAACGTCGTCGGTGTAGAAGTTACCGTCGTTGTCAATGCCGTCCATGTCGCCGTCAGGCGGAGGCAGGGTATCGAACCGGCCATTGCCGTTTATGTCCTCAGGTCCGTTTATCCAGATGTTATCCTGGATATCGGGATGGAGCCAGTCCAGGCCTTGGTCAATCACCAGGTTTGTGACCGAGGTGTCACCCTTGGCCACGCCCCAGGCAAACGGTGCGCCAAGCCGGGCAAGGTGCCATTGGGAGACGTAACGTGGGTCGTTTGGTTCTTCATCAACCGGCATGCGGATGTTCGGCTCGGCGAATTCGACCAATCCGGTTGCTAGGTAGGCTGCGGCGACCGCAGGGGCATCAAACCCGGTGTTGAACTGAACGAGGTATTGGAGGTCGCAGCCAAGCGCGACTGCTGTTGGATCCGGATTGGGATTACGCATCAATGGCATGATATCGTCAACGTGGAATCGTCTTGAGAGTTCGTCGAGCTTCGGTACCGAAAAGAGAACAATACCGTCCACCTCAGTGAGGTTGACTTGGCCGCGCAGTTCGGGCGCAAGCTCGACAATGAGCTGACCAGACACGTATTGGACTCCGTCAGCACGAGTGACGAGCGGCCGGGTCATGTCTGGTGCACTAAGACCGAGTGTAATCAGAGCTGTTACCAGAACCAGGACTGTCTTGAACATCAGAAGCCTCCTGCTATCTTTGGTTCGCTTTCAGACTCTCTGCCCCAATCATAGAGTAATCGAGCAGACAAGTCAATTCTATCTGACTACGAGCCAACACAACTGAGAAGGACATCCGTAGAGACACCGGAACCGATTCATGATGCGCAAGGGCACGCGTCATCATCCGCCGGCGGTTGCTAAATAGAACACGGGGCGCCCGAAGGCGCCCCGATGCGAGAAGGTAATAGGCCTAGTCTAGCAGCAGGACTTTGGCCACTGATTCCCGGTCCGGAAGTCTCGCTTTCAGAAAGTACACGCCGGGCGCAAGTCCTCTCGGCTGCCAGACAAGACGGCTTGCGCCAGCCGGTGTCGTGAAGCTGATCTGTTCGACCTCGCGGCCAGCAGCATCAAATATGCATAGTTCAACCGGGCCAGCAGTCGCAGTGAAGTAATTTACCATCGTGCTGCGGAAGAACGGGTTGGGCGACAGGAACAGCGGGCGCTCGGCCGTGGCAAACCATGGCCGGGGACTAGCAATGCCTAGAAGGTTTGCATCGTACCAGCGCTGGGCACTGTCGCCGCCGATGTACCAGTTCGACCGGCTGTTGGCGCCAACTACGGCAAACGCAACCCGCTGGGTCGCACCGGTTGCGAGGTTGAACGGACCAGCCGAAGCAACGATTGACCAGTCGTAGCTGCGGTTAGACTGGCGCTGGACAATAGTGCCGTTCAGCAGCTGGTACTTCTGGGTATCGGTCATCGCAGTTGGGGGATACACGTAGAGCGCGTGGTCAACTGCAGTCAGGTTAGCAAACCTGGTCGGATCGAGCAGGACAAATCCAACGGTCGGGTTCTCGCTCGAGGACTGGCACATCCAGACCGAACGCCGGACCGTGTCCGAGCCGGCGATGTTTGCGGTTGGTGTGGAGCCAATGTCAAAGTCTCCAATCATGCCGACATACAGGCCGTTGATAGCGCCTGAGCCGTTGTTCTTGAAGTCGAAGACACCGATTGCCCAGTCGGAGTAGCCGGGCGTTGCATTCATATACCAGTGCTGCTCGACCGCCAGCCCCTTTGCTCCGGGGTGGCCAGCGTCGCTCATTGTATTGACCCAGTGCTCGTCAGCAGGGGTGGGAGGGATGATGAAGCGGAAACTGTCAGTCATCCGCCAGTCCTTGTTTGTCGGCCCGTTCGCAGGCCGGGAGTAAAAGTGGTCCACGAGGTATGCACCGTCGTTGCCGGCCATCACGCTGCCGAAATACAGTGCATTGGCCCCGGCCTTAGGCACTTGGAATCCGATGCCTCCGATAGCACCGGTCGGTTCGTCAAAGCCGATAGAACCTATACCGCAGACTGAGAGCGCGACCGTACCGGTGTCGAGAGTTATGATGTACTGTCCGGGCACGGGCGCAATACCGATCGTGAGCCGGAACACGTAGGTCCAATCGTGGGCCCAGTTGTCTGAGTGGACGTACAGGGTGCAGGGGACCTGCGTCCCTGGCGGAATCGTCCCCTGGGCATAGGCCGCAAACCGGTCCGCGTCATTGTTGCGACTCGCACCAGCCGGAATCGTGCCAAAGCTGCCAACCGAATCGGTTATCTGGAACTGGCTGTATCCAGAGCGCAGCTTCGCAGTCACGTTCTGGGCCTCTTCATTACCCAAGTTCCTTAGCGTCACGACAAGCTGTCCGCTCTCACCCGGATCAAACCGGCCATTGCCGTTGCCGCCAGGCGGCGGGTCATACACAGTGTTGCTGAGATAGGTTACGTACGGACCAGTACCAAGGTTGACAAGCGAAACGTCGTCGGCGAAGACCTTCGCCTCAGGCGTACCTCAACCACTGTACGTGTAAGCGTAGAGCGCAACCTCGACCCTTGCAACCTGGGCCGGGTTCACACCTGGCAGGTTCTGGGCAAGCTCCTCAGCGATGCCAAGGGTATATTCGGCCCACGCCGGGTTGGTAATTCGCTTCAGACTCAGGGTCGGCGAAGGAGTCCAGTCAG
>JBDRUN010000049.1 GCA_039801365.1 candidate division WOR-3 bacterium | reverse complement strand
CAAGGAACGAGCCTTTGTCGTACTTCTTGGCGTTCCCACCATACGGCACCTCTGGCAGGGTGTCCCATCTTCCAGCTACTGGGTTATACCGGTAGAACTCGGTCTTGTAGCCCTTGAGTAGATACACACAGCCAGTGTCCTTGTATGACGCAAACACCATGTCCGTCCCACCTTTGACCCGCTTGCCATACGGCCCTTCAGGCACGCCAGGCATGGAGTCCCAGGTGTTGGCAACTGCATCGTAGCGCCAGAATCCAAGGGTGTTATTGCCCTTGGTCATGTACACGTACTGCACACCATCAGATACACCGACACAGCCTTTGGACGGCGGTTTTAGCTTGGTGCCTTCGTTACCCGGTATCGGCTTTTTCTCATACCAGGTCCCGGAGTCACCAGCCAAGGGGTCGTACATGTAGAAGTCGGTCGCCTTGTTGCCCTTGGCAACGTAGATGACCGGGTTGGCATCAGTGCCAGCCGCATGAAGGGCCATCCACGCACCGTCCTTTGGTGCCTTGTCAGTCGGCGTGTTGGGCATGGACTTCACTTCCTGCCAGCCAGGAACCCACCCAGGTGGCAGCTCCTCTTTCTTGCCCACGCCGTACCAGAAGCCCCAGTAGCCCTTATACCCGGTTGCGGTGCCTTCGCCCTGCACTGCCTGGCCAGCTGAACCGTTGGCCATCATGCCCGTGCCGGTGCCAGGCTCGCCACCAGAGTTGACCGAGCTCCAGGGTATCAGGTACGTCTGGCCAAAGGCTACCGCGCAGCACACCAGAAGCACGGCGAGGACCGCAACTGCCGACGCTCGTCGTCCGACGTACGTCGTTTGTACTCTCATCATGTCCTCCTCCTTTCGGAGTCTCGTGCTTCCATGGCTATCTGGGATTTGGGGCCACCGGGCTGTTCTCTACTACCTTCGTCATGTCGGCCAGACGAACGTCCTCGTATCCGCGGCGTTTGGCCACGACGCGCCAATCGAATGTAGCATTGGAGCTGTGCGCGGCGTCGATGTCGAAACCGGTCCTTCCCTTCGTGACCCTGACAAGCACGTGTTCGCCCGAGGTCTGGGTCACGTATACCTTGAGCGGGTTGGCGTTGTCCACCGCAATCGTCTGGAGGAACACCGGGTCTAGTTCGACATGGGCGTGACCGTCTGTCAGCCTGACCTCGCCGAAGTCTTCGAACCACACCTCCGGGCTTTCCATCGAATACAGTGCGCGCCATCCATAGCCAGCTGTCGGAACGAGCGCGCTCTTGGTGCCGGAGACATAGGAGGAGCCGCTTCCGTACAGCGCGTATGACGAGTAGGCGCAGTTTAGGTAGTAGCCTGCGGAATTAACGAACCGGCCGCCTGCGTACGAACTGCTGCCGTATCCGTACACGCCGTAGTATGATGTGCTGTAGCCGTACACGCCGGCAGGAAGGCCGGAGTTGTAGGAGCCGAGCTCACCACGGACCCCATACGAGCCGTTGTATGCGTAAACCGTCGGGTAGGAACCTGTGTTGTAGAAATAGCCAGCGTAGGTGGAGCTGTATCCGTACACGCCGCAGCTGTAGGGATAGTAACCCAGCGCGCCGATGTAGGAGCCGCCGTAACTGCCATACACACCCGCTCCGTAGTAATTGTTATAGCCGTACACGCCGTAGCCATACGAGCCGGTGTTGTAGCCGTACACGCCGTAGCTATACGAGCCGGTGTTGTAGCCGTACACGCCGTAGCTATACGAGCTGCCGCTGTAACCGTACACGCCGCAGCTATACGAGGTGCCGCCGTAGCCCAACACTCCGATGTCCGGATAACTCGAGCTGGCACTGGACGAGTAGGCATACCCGTACACGCCTACGCTGCCAGAGTAGGATCCGCTTCCAAAGCCATACACGCCGCAGCCGCCGTAGCCGTAGCCGCTATAGCTGTTGTATCCGTACCCGTACACGCCGTAGGGCCGCGAAGTGGAGGTATACGTGTGATACCCAGCGACGCCGTAGTAGGTACCTGAGCCAGCTGAAATTCCATACACACCGTGGTAGGACCCGCCGTAGCCGTACACGCCGGCAGGAGAGGCGATGTAAGAGGCGAGCGCACCAATCAGGCTGTAGGTCGAGTTGTAGCCGTACACGGCATAGGCGTAGCTGCCCGCGCCATAGCCGTACACGCCGTAGGAGTAGTTTGCCCCGGCGTATCCGCAGATGCCGGCATAGCCGGAGCCGGACGTGGTGTAGCCGTACACGGAATAGTAGGAGTTCGGAGAAACTCCGACCGATACCGTCGAGCCGTTGTCGTACATCGCGCCGTCGCCGATGGTGTTGGAGGCGGTCCAGCGGGCATTTCTGCCCGGGTTTCCCGAGCCGCCGACGCCGCCGGATACCGTCGCCCAGGTGAAAGCCGAACCGTTCCACTGCAGGTAGGTGCTTGCTGTGGTCGGCGCGGCAATCTGGCCGATGGCTCCAGCTCCGCTGGCATACAGGATGCCGTTGGTGGTATAGGTTCCAAGTCCGGTGCCGCCGCGTGCAACCGCCAGCACGCCGGAAGTAATATCCGACGCATTGTGTGCGTGCGTTAGCGGCGCGTACCGTGCGTCGCCCCAGGTCTGGTTGAACGATACTGTGACATCACCCGAGGTGCCGCCACCGGTAATACCGGTCCCGGCAATGACCGCCGTGATGTCGCCGTCGCCGATCGTCGGCTTGTTGGTCACGTTGTCCCAGTGCACTGCACCGCCGCCACCTGAGGTCGAAAGCTCAGTCTCGGTGTAGTACCGGTCGTCGTGGTTGTGGCCGACCAGCGAGTACCCTGATGCCGGCACGCCGCCGAGCTTGTTTGCATCCTCGGCCTTGTCCGACTTGTAGGTGTAGGGCACGCTTACAAGCTGGACCCGCGGGCTGATTACTGTTGTCCCGACCGTGATTTCAAGCCAGCAGTCCGGGCCGTCCGGCAGGTTGGTGATTGCCGTCTGGCTGCCCAGCTTCACGTTGAACAAGCCGTCGGTCACTACAACGTTTGACTGGGTCTCAGTCCAGTAGCTCGCCCCGCCGGTCGCCGCATCGAATATCTCGAACGTCATCGAGTACGTGCCCGACAGCGGGTTGCCAGAGCCGTCTGTGAGCTTGCCCTGGTAGTTGATTAGTTGGGGGATGCTTATCGCATCCGTGCCCTCTTTGGGCACTGTGTTGCCCGCAGCGAACACCACACCTGTAATCAGGCACAGCACCGCTGCGAACACGAGCGTCTTTTCGGACATCTTACCTCCTTTTTGTGCGTTTATGTCCTTGGGCTCGCAAGAACGCGTCTCTCAGACTTCCTGCTTAATTCGGAAGTAACCCGGTTGAGCCGAAGTCGTAACGACAGGCGGGCTGCCTCAACTACGGGCCGGCTGATTGCAGACCCGCGCCTTGCGTTCCGACTGACTTCGGTAACCACAGATAATGTAAGCCCCCAGACCTGCTTGTCAAGTTTTTTTTTGGGGGGCTAGATAGAGTTGCTGAAGGACGCCGACAGGGGGAGGGCTGAAGCTAGAAGCCGCCAGAGCGCAGGACGGTGGAGGAACCGTCGAAGACGCCATGTACGCAAATGGGCAGGGGACGGGATGGGGCAGGGCAAACCAACAAGCCGGAGGCCGGATTCGCGGCTCTTGGCGCGTCGTGTCGTTGCTAGTCCGGGTTCAGGACTTCCCTTTTGTCGGGCGCAGGCCAAGGGTATGAAGCTTGGCCGCATTCCGGCGTTTGATGGCGTTGCGGGCATCAAGGATGAGCCGGCTGTGTCGGAAAATGAAGTCGTAGTCAAAGCAGGAGTGGTCGGTGAGGATGAGCACACAGTCTGCTGCCCGGACTCGGGCCGGAGTCAATGACACCGAGCGCATTCGGCACCCGTTGAGGCTGATCTCCGGCACATGAGGGTCGGAGTATTCTATCTTCCTTACTTTGTCCTTGAGAATCTCCATTACCTTAATCGCCGGTGAGTGTCGGGTGTCTTCGACATCGCGCTTGAACGCGGCGCCGAGTATCAGAAGCCGGGCTTTCGAGGCCGGGATGCCGTTCGTGCCGAGTACTTCAAGCAGGCGGTCCGCAACGTTGAAGGGCATGCTCTCGTTGGTCTGGGCCGCAAGCTCGATGAAGTTTGAGTGGAAGTCGTATTCGCGGGCCTTCCAGGCAAGGTAGTACGGGTCAATCAGGATGCAGTGGCCACCGATTCCTGGGCCAGGGTAGAAAGGCATGTATCCGAACGGCTTGGTTGAGGCAGCTTGGATGACTTCCCAGATGTCAATCCCACCCATCCGTTCGCACATTAGCGCAAGTTCATTGACGAGTGCGATGTTGACGCTGCGGAAGATGTTCTCAAGCAGTTTGGACATCTCGGCCACCGAAGGAGAGGAGACCGGGAATACTTTGTCCACGAACTGGCGGAAGAATAGCGCGGTCAAGTTGGTGCAGGTGGTGGAAAGTCCGCCGACTACGACCGGTGTGTTGCGGGTGGTGAACTGTTTGTTGCCCGGGTCAATCCGCTCCGGCGCAAACGCGAGGTAGAAGTCCTTGCCGGCCCTGAGCCCGGTTGCTTCGAGTATTGGCTGGAGCACCCGGGTTGTAGTTTCAGGATAGGTCGTGCTACGCAGGATGACGAGCTGTCCCCGGTGCAGGGTTTTCGCAATCTCACGACCCGATTCAGCGATGAAGCTCACGTCCGGGTCTTTCGATGGGGTGAACGGCGTGGGCACGCAGATATTGACGATATCGCAGTCGCAAAGAACCCGGTATCTGGTTGTGACCGAAAACCGTCCAGTGCCCGTTGCTTCGCGGATGTCGGTTGACGGTACGTCTTCGATGTAGCTCTGGCCCTGGCGAATTGCATCCACCTTGTTACGGTCTAGGTCAATGCCGATGCACTCGAATCCGGCCCGGGTAATCTCGATGGACAGTGGCAGGCCGACATAGCCGATGCCGATGACCGCAACCCGGGCCTTTCTTTCGGTGATTCGCCGCTTCAAGGCCGCGGCTGGCGACGCCGGGTTCCGGTTCCTGGATTTCCGGTCGGCACCGGTTTTCAGGAATCTGCGCTTGCTTTGGTTCATTAGCGGTTCTCCTTTCTTCACCATATGGTCCGGTCGAGGGTACGATACTGGACTGCTTCTGTTAGATGGGGAGTATCAATTATATCAGAATCTGCCAGGTCGGCAATGGTGCGCGCAACTTTGAGGCACCGGTGATAGGCCCGGGCTGATAGTCCGAGCCGCTCGATTGCCAGACGCAGGAACGCTTCGCTGTCCGGACTGACCTGGCAGAACTGCCGGATGTGCCGCGGACCCATCTGGGAGTTGGCGTAGATGGGCCGGGGCTTACGGGTCTCAGCGAAGCGTGCCCGCTGGCGTTTTCTTGCCTGTGCGACCCGGGCCGCAATCGTCGCTGAGCTGTCGCCCGAAGTTCTCGATGACATCTCGCGGTACTTGAGCGCCGGGACCTCGACGTGCAGGTCAATGCGGTCAAGAAGCGGGCCGGAAATCCTGGACCGATACCGCCGAATCTTAGTCGTAGTGCAGGTGCAGGTGTGGTGCGGGTCGCCATAGAATCCGCACGGGCAAGGGTTCATTGCGCACACGAGCATGAATCGGGCCGGAAATGTCAGGGTTGACTTGGCCCGACCAATGGTTACTGAGCCGTCCTCAAGGGGCTGGCGCAGGGCCTCGAGCACGTCGCGTTTGAACTCGGGGAGCTCGTCCAGGAACAGGACGCCGTTGTGGGCAAGAGATACCTCGCCTGGCCGAGGAAATGTGCCGCCGCCGATGATGCCGGGTTCGGACACGTTGTGATGGGGCGAGCGGAATGGACGGGTTGCAACGAGCGGCTGGTCTGAAGAGAGCGTGCCGGCGACCGAGTGAATCTTTGTTGCCTCAAGCGCTTCCTCGATTTCAAGCGGTGGCAGGATGGTGGCGAGACGCCGGGCAAGCATAGTTTTGCCTGACCCGGGCGGGCCGATCATGAGGACGTTGTGTCCGCCAGCCGCAGCAATCTCAAGGGCCCGCTTGGCATGCTCATGACCCTGGACTTCGTTCATGTCAATCGGTTGCACCGCAGCCTGGGAAAAGAGGGATGCAATGTCAACCTTGGTAGGTTCGACTCTGGTTTCACCTTTGAGGAATGCGACAGTCTGGGTTAGGGACGATAGGCCGAAGACCGGTATGCCTTCGACCATTGCCGCCTCAGTAGCGTTCGCACGCGGTAGAATAAGACCTTTCAGACCCTGCTGTCTCGCAGCCAGGGCCATCGAGACCGCACCTTTGATCGGTCGGAGCGAGCCGTCAAGAGAAAGTTCGCCGAGGAATGCATAGTCGCGGCAGAGAGAAGGCGCGATGCCGTGAAACGCAGCCAGAATGCCGATTGCGACCGGCAGGTCAAATGATGCACCTTCTTTGCGGATGTCGGCCGGCGCAAGGTTGACGGTGATACGGCGGTTCGGGAATGCAAAGCCCGAGTTCTTGACCGCGGCCTGGACTCGGTGTTGAGATTCTTTGACCGCAGCATCAGGCAGGCCGACGATGGTGAAGGTCGGAAGGCCCTGGGCAATGTCAGTCTCAACCGACACGATGAAGGCATCAACACCGTAAACCGAGGTCGAAAGTACGGTCGAGAGCACTAGAACGCTCCCGGGATGTGTTTGATGGTCGGCTGACCGGACACAAACATGATGCTCAGCACGTCGAAGCGTACGTCAGCGGACTCGAGCCGGTGAGACCCAAGGTACTCTTGAGCGAGTCGGTAAAGCTTGCGCTGCTTTGAATAGTTCACCGCTTCGGTACCTTCGCCGTAAAGGCTTGAAGTCCTGGTCTTCACTTCGACAAATACAATAGTCCCTTTCTCACGGCAGACAAGGTCGATTTCGCCCAACTTAGTCCGGTAGTTGCGTTCCAGTACTCTCCAGCCTCTTGATTTCAGATACTGCTCGGCAATCTGTTCGCCTGCAGCGCCGAGACGGCTTCGATTCATTGTCCGGCAAGGTGGCGACGTACTGGTTCGAATGTACGGCGGTGGACCGGCGATGGCCCAAGCGCCCTGAGCTGGTACAGGTGCTCTTCAGTCGGGTAACCTTTGTGCTGGGCAAGGCCATAACCGGGATAGACGTGGTCAAGACGTTGCATCAGCCGGTCGCGGAAGACCTTGGCGAGAATCGAGGCACAGGCGATAACGAAGCTGCGGCGGTCGCCGTGGACTACGCCCCGGCAGGGCAGGGCAAGGCCTGGAATCGGCCATCCATCAGCCAGCACGAGCGCAGGTTGTACCGAAAGTCTCTGCACTGCCCGGCGCATCGCCAGGAAACTGGCCTGCCGGATGTTTACGCGGTCAATGGTATCGTGGCTGGCAAGGCCGATGGCCCATGTGAGACACTGCCTAGTTATCGCCCGGCTCAGTTGCTCGCGGCGGGCCGGAGACAGACGCTTGGAGTCGTCCACACCCGGGATACTTGTTCTCGGCGGCATGACGACCGCGGCCGCGACGACCGGCCCGGCCAACGCACCTCTTCCGACTTCATCAACTCCGCACAGGGGAGAGCTACTTCTCTCCAGCCGGCGGTCCAGATTTACCCTCACCCCGGGTCTCTTTCAGCAAGGCGCCCCGTCCCTTTCTGCCCCGCAGATAGTATAGTTTTGCCCGGCGTACCCGGGAGTGGTGCTTGACCTCAACGCGTAAAATTGCCGGTGAGGTAACCGGGAAAATCCGCTCCACGCCGATGCCACGCGACAGCTTCCGAACCGTGAATGTCCGGTTTGTGCCCCTACCGCGGATGCTGATGACCGTGCCTTCAAAGGCCTGGATGCGTTCCTTGTCACCCTCAACAATGCGGAGGTGAACTGAGACGACGTCGCCGGGCTTGATTGCGGGTAGCTCGACCGGCTTTGGCGCCTCGTGTCCCTTTTCAGTTTCCTGTTTCTTCTTGGCCATGGCTGGCCTCCTTTTTCAGTTCTGCAGTAAGGAATTCCCGCTCAGCCTCGGTCAGTGCTTCTCTCTGGAGCAGGTCGGGCCGGCGTCGCGCAGTCTCCAGTAGGGCCGTGTTGCGGCGCCACCGCCTGATTGCAGCATGGTCGCCCGAGATCAATACTTCGGGCACGGCCATGCCGCGAAACTCCCGCGGTCGGGTGTAATAGGGCGCGTCCAAAAGGCCGCATGAGAAGGAGTCGGTGTTCACCGAGTCTTCGTCACTGACCGCGCCCGGCAGGAGACGAGCAACACTTTCGACAATCGCACAGGCCGCGGCCTCACCACCGGCCAGAATGTAGTCGCCGAGCGACACTTCGTCATCGCACAGACCGATGCGTACCCGTTCATCCACACCTTTGTACCGGCCGCAGATGAGGATGAGATGGTCAAGCCGGCTGTATTCCCGAGCCAAAGCCTGGCTGTAGAGCCGGCCTCGAGGCGAAAGAAGAATGACCCGAGACTCGGGCCGACGGATGCTTTCGACTGCACGAAACAGTGGCTCTGGCATGAGAATCATGCCCGGACCACCGCCAAACGGATAGTCGTCAACTGTCCGGTGCAGGTCGTTGGTGAAGTCGCGGGGGTTGGTGATGGCAATGGCGAGCAGCCCTTTTTCCCGCGCAACTCGGGTCGGGCCGCAGCCGAACGGGCCGGAGAAGTACTCGGGAAACAGCGATACAATATGAATCTGCACAGTGTCCGAACAGCGGTCGGCGGCCCGGTCTTCGGGGCCGGACCGGTGACGCTATTCCAGTATCTCCAGTTGAGCCCGCTTGCCGACCTTCATGGCCGCAGCGGTAATTATGGACCTTATCGCCTTTGCGGTCCTACCTTCTTTGCCGATTACTTTACCGATGTCACCCTGACCGACGCGGAGTTCGTAAATCAGCGTCTTCTCGCCGGCGATTTCCTTTACCTCTACCTGGTCCGGATGGTCAACTAGTGCCTTCGCAATGTACTCGATGAGCTCTTTCATCATATCCTCCTTATGTATGGTCGGACTGTGCGGTTGTCGGTTCCGTGTCCGGATTGCTGCCGACTGGCTCAGCCGGTCCGGCAGTCGTGGCTTCTGTCTCGGTTGTGTCTTCCAAGACCGGGTGTTCTTTCATGTAGCGCTTGATGAGTCTGCGCGCGGTGTCGGTTGCCTGAGCGCCTCTTGAAAGCCAGTAGTTCACCCGCTCCAAGTCCAGTTTGAGCAGTTTGCTGCGGGGGTTGTATTGGCCGAGCAGTTCCAGATATTCGCCGTCCCGGGAACGCCGCGAGTCGGTCGCGACCAGCCGGAACGACGGCTGATGACGCATGCCGATCTTCTTCAGACGAATCTTGACCAAGTAAGGCTCCTTTTCGCTGTCTTTCCCAAACGATACCCAACCGGACGGAGTTGTCAATAGCCGCCGGGGCTGACACAGTACGGCCACGATGTCGTTGTTTGACCGGTTGCTGGACTGCGCTTCAAGTTCTGGGTTCGTTTTTTCATCTGTGCCTGGGCCGCTGTTCAGACCATGGACATCCGGGCAGCAGCCGAAATGAGACACCAGACCCCAGCCCGGAGCAATCCGTGCTCGGCATTGAAATGCGGCCAGGTACCATGACAGCAGACTGCGTATCCAGCTAGGATTCGCGGTGTGTGTTCAGTCGCGATACTGGGAAAGGGAAAAAGGACGGTTCCACTGCGTACTCGGGGTGGCTCGGCAGCCAGAAGGGAATCAGATTCTGCTGTCGACCATGAACCGCGCCCGGAACTGAAGGCTAGTGCGGCATATCAGAATGCGAGCCGGGTTCAGAGCTAACCCGGTAGTCGAGCGCGTCTCGCAGCAGTATTTCCTGTTTCCATCGTGATGGCCAGCTCTGCCTGCCGGCCGGGTCCATCTCATGCGGTTATCTTGGCAAACAGTTCTCCGCCTTTGGCAGTGCCTAGGAAGGTGACTTGGAAAATGGGCAGTGAAGCAGCTCCCCCAGCCGACCGGAGAACGGGCCGGTTACATACGGTGCCAATGATATAACTATTATAACTCCAGGTGGTTACAGACCATGGTATCTGTCCGGATGCGGTTTGTACGTGACGAGTCATTTGAGGTGAAGAACGGTCAGTTTGCTCGCACGGCGGTAGGAGGCTGAGACCATGAGAATGCAGTTCGGCCAGTTGGAACAGGGATGACGTAAGGCCAGAGCAGGGCAATCAGGGCGTCCTACGGGCGGTCTAGTGCGATGGTGATTCTCACCTTTCCCGGGTCTTCAGGCGTTTGCTTGACCCAGGTGTCCCAAGACCCTAGAATTGAGCAAGTGACTTGCAAAGGAGGAATCGTGTCTGGAAAGAACGTGTTTGTGGTCGTGATTGCGGGTCTGGCGCTCGGTTGCGGCTTGTCCTGGGCGGCGCTGATTCAGCCGGAGCTTGTGAGCATACTGGATAGTGCCGGTCCGGATGAGAAGATACCGGTTGAGTTCTTCATGAAGGAACAGGCGAATGCCCTGGACCTTGACCCTGGTCTTGTTGACATGCCGAAGCCGCTGCGTCGGGCAAGGGTTGCGGCGGTGCTACAGGAGTTTTCAGCTCGGACCCAGCGTGGGATTCTTGAGGCATTGTCGGCCAAGTCGGCATCGGGCCGGGTTGAGGATGTGCGGTCTTTGTGGTTGTGCAATTTGGTGAGCTGCTGGGCGACGAAGGAAGTGATCTACGAGCTGGCGGCGCGGCCGGACGTGGAGCTGGTGCTGTATGCGAAGGTGCCGGTGGAGTTGGCTGAGATGAAGAGTCTCAATGTGCCGGCGGCGGTGGCGGATGCGATTGAGCCGAACATGGTGGTAACGAACGTGCGTGGTGCGTGGGCTCAGGGGTATCATGGTGAGGGAGTGGTGATTGGGGTGGTGGACACGGGAGTGCGCTACACGCACGATGACCTGAAGGGGCATCTTTGGACATCGAGTGTGTATCCGAACTGTGGGTTCAACTTTGCTTCGAACCAGTATTCATCTGGTCATCCTGGTCCTTCGCCGTATGATACTTTGACGCCGTTGGACTATTATGGTCATGGTACGCACTGTGCGGGGATAGCGACGGCGGACGGGACGTATGGGAACGGGACGCGGGACACGATGGGGATAGCGCCGGCGGCGAAGGTCATGTCGGTGCCGGTGGACGTGTACTTGCACACGCCGTATCCGGACACGAGCATGGAGAACAACACGATGGCGGGTTTTCAGTTTTGTGTGAGTCCGCCGCGAGACCCGACGAACGGTGCGGATGTGATAACGACGTCGTTGGGGCTGATATCGAACTGGTTGCCGCGGCGAGCGGTATGGCGGGCGTGCGAGGTGAACATATTGGCGGCTGGGATTGCGCACTGTGTTGCGGCTGGGAACGAGTCGAGTCAGCGGACGATAAGGACGCCTGGTGACTGTCCGCCGCCGTGGCCGAATCCGGCGAATCATCCGACGGACAAGGCGTTGTCGGCGGTGATAACGGTGGGTGCGACGGACAACTCGGACAATGCGGCGAGCTTCACATCCAAGGGGCCTTCGGACTGGGGCAGTGTTCCGCCGTACAACGACTATGCGTATCCGCCTGGGCTGACTGACCCGGACGTGTGCATGCCTGGGGTGGACATACTTTCGACGTACTATTCGGGAGATCAGTCGTACACGCGGATGTCGGGGACTTCGATGGCGACGCCTGGTGCGGCTGGGGTGGTGTGTCTGATGTTGTCGAAGAATCCGACGCTTTCTCCGCGGGAGATAGACTCGATCTTGGAGCTGCACTCGGTGAAAGACCTTGGCACGCCGGGGAAGGACAACACGTTTGGAGCGGGTCGGTTGAACTGCTCGCTGGCAGTGGCGCACACGCCGTTTCCTGGACCGCGGCACGATGTTGGGATGGGGCAGGTGTTGGCGCCGGGGACGAAGATCGATCCGCTGGTGCCATTGGCGCCGGTTGTGACGGTGGTGAACCGTGGGACGTATCCTGAGGCGAACGTGGTGGTGCACTGCTGGGTAGATTCAGCCGGGACCAGGGTGTACAACCAGACGCGGACGATAACGTTATTGGACAGTGCGGGCACGGACACGGTGACGTTTCCGAACTGGAACGTGGGGCCTGGTAGTCAGACCTATGAAGTGACGTTCTGGCACTATCATGTGCCGGATACGAACCGGGGCAATGACACGATTCGGAAGACGACAACGACCCGGGGCCATGACGTCCAGACCGCGGGAATGAACGTCGGAAACCGGGTCCGAGCAAATCAGCCGTTTGCACCGTCCGTGACGCTCAAGAACATCGGTGACTACACTGAGACCGGTTTTGTGGCATACTGCCGGGTTGATTCTTCAGGTCAGCCAGTGTACTCGCAGTCGGCCGCAGTGGATAGCGTACCATTGGGCGGAACCAAGACCGTAACGTTTCCGAACTGGAACGTTGGCCCGGATTCGGTGTTCTATACCGTGCGAATGTGGCACAACTGCGGACCAGACCAGAACCGGTTGAACGATACGCTGTCGAAGACAACGATGTCATCAGCCTCGGTCATGCGGGTTGCAATTGAGCTGCCTTCGGGTTCAGTAGGGCGCAATCCACCCAATGCCTGCTATGCACTTGATTCACTCTGTGGAGTCTGGGGATGGGAGGATTCCATCGTCGCCGGCACAGACATTGATGAGCAGTCCGAACTTGCCGAGTACACTGTCGTTGTCAGCGGTGCCTCGGGTTCATACGGCGACTACGACCATGCGGTCTATGATGATGCGCTGCTTCAGTGGCTGCGCGGAGGCGGCGGGTTTGTCGGAACTGGCTGGTTGGTGTATGCGGTTTACCGGGGTGCGGGTGCAGGTTCACCGATGGATTCGGCAATGGCTGTGCGGTGCACGGGCGACTACGGGTTTCTGACCTCAGGCCAGGTGCGGATTCTGGATACACTGCACCCAATAACCCAGGGCGTGGCTGATTTCTCAGTGTACGGGCACGGCGAGTATGCGAACACCGGTCTGTGGCCTGATGCGTTCTCACTTGGCGACTACACGAGCGCGGCCGGCAAGTGGTCAATTGCCTACAAGACAGTTGGCGCGGGTCGGTCGGTGTATCTTGGGCCAATCTACATGGCCAATTTCGGCGGGTACGAGAACGAACCGTACTTCACGAATCCTAACTCGGTGCGGCTGCTGAAGCAGGCAATCGAGTGGGCAGCATGGGGCGGTACGGTCGGCACAAGCGAACCCGGCCCGGTCCAGGCCCAGGCAAGGCTTCTTAATGTTTGTCCAAACCCGGCCACAGCAAGGGTGACAATCAGCTACAGCCTGCCCGGCACGACTCCTGTCCGTTTGACATTGTATGACCTTGCAGGTAGAGAAGTAAGAACGCTTGTCAATTCCAAAGAACCGGCCGGTTTGTGGCATGCGACCTGGGACAGGACTAGTGACGCTGGTGTTCGGGTCCCAGCCGGAGTATATTTTGTTCGGTTTGAGGCTGGTGGCACGGTGCAGGATCAGAAGCTCGTGGTTCAGCGCTAGCGGAAAGACGGAAGAGCTACCTGGGGCTGAGACCAGCCTTGGGCTGCGCCAGTTGACATCGCTCAGCATCTGTGATGGATGGACGAGCTACAAGAAGTGCTTGCCCTTGGGTCCTGGGTCGGTATAATGCCAGCCCTGCGCAATGCAGGCCGGCAAGAAACGAAGGAATGGTCTGGCGACAGTGGCATGGTCTAGGACTTGATTCCTAGGCGGGCTGCCGGTGTAGAAAAAAAGAGCTGCAGGTAATTGTCAGAACAGGAGGATATGATGTCCGAATCGGTCAGCGCCTTCATGGAAGGCATCAAGAAGCGGAACCCTGGAGAGCCGGAGTTCCATCAGGCAGTGGAGGAGGTAGTTACCTCCTTGTTGCCCTACCTAGACAAGAATCCAAAGTACCGCAAGGCGAAGATTCTTGAGCGCATCTGCGAGCCGGAGCGAGTGATAATGTTCCGGGTGCCGTGGGTGGACGATAAGGGTGAAATTCAGGTCAATCGCGGATTCAGAGTCGAGATGAACTCGGCGATCGGGCCTTACAAGGGCGGTCTGCGTTTCCATCCTACTGTGTACCTGGGATTGCTAAAGTTCCTGGCGTTCGAACAGGTGTTCAAGAACTCGCTTACCACCTTGCCGATGGGCGGTGGTAAGGGCGGGTCGGACTTCGACCCCAAGGGCAAGTCTGACAACGAGGTGATGCACTTCTGCCAGAGTTTCATGAACGAGCTGTTCCGACACATCGGGCCTGATACCGACGTACCGGCAGGAGACATCGGCGTGGGAGCGCGCGAGATCGGGTTCCTGTTCGGTCAGTACAAGCGTCTTGCAAACGAGTTCACTGGCGTGTTCACCGGCAAGGGGCGGAACTGGGGCGGTTCACTCATCCGGCCTGAAGCGACCGGTTACGGTGCGGTATACTTTGCCCAGGAGATGCTTGCGACCCGCGGGGAAACCATCGAGGGCAAGGTATGTCTTGTGTCCGGTTCGGGCAACGTAGCCCAGTACACCGTCGAGAAAGTGAATCAGCTCGGGGGCAAGGTGGTGACACTTTCTGATTCCACCGGTTACGTGTACGACGAGGCCGGCATTACTCCGGAGAAGCTCGCATTCGTGATGGAGCTCAAGAATGTGAGGCGCGGTCGGATAAAGGAGTATGCGGACAAGTACAAGGGTGTGGTCTATACGCCGGTTGACCCGAAGCTCGATTACAACCCGCTCTGGAATCATAAGGCTCAGTGCGCGTTCCCGTCCGCCACCCAGAACGAAATCAACGGCAAGGATGCGGCGAATCTGCTCCGGAACGGTGTGTACGTGATCTCTGAGGGTGCGAACATGCCTTCGACGCCCGAAGCCATCGAGCAGTACTTGGACCGAAAGATACTGTACGGGCCGGCCAAGGCAGCCAATGCTGGTGGCGTGGCTACCTCTGGTCTTGAGATGTCGCAAAACAGCCTCCGTCTTTCGTGGACCAGGGAGGAGGTGGACCAGCGGTTGCAGGGCATTATGAAGGCCATCCATGCGACCTGCGTTCATTTTGGCCGCGAGAATGATCGGTACGTGAACTACGTCAACGGTGCGAACATCGGCGGCTTTGTGAAGGTGGCCGATGCGATGCTCGACCAGGGCGTGGTCTAGGGAACAGCAAGCAGCATCCAGCAGCGTAGAGCATACCGGGCAGGAACCTTCGGGTTCCTGCCCGTTTACCACGAACGGTGATTCAGTCCCCAGGGACAGACGGAGCGAGTGCATCCGGCCTTGACTGGTGCTGTGTTGCGGCTAGTCTTTGTAAGCTTCATGAGGAGGCTTACGTTGAAGAGTCTCAGGTTCCTCGTTCTTTCCGGCATCGCTGCGGCCGGGTTGTTGGTGTTTGTCCAATCCTGTGGAACGCTTGCCGGACCGCCGGCCAGTGTCCAGCTCGGGCCGGATACGAGCGGTACTGGAGTGATGGTTGTCTGGACTCCACCGGCTGAGAATACTCCGGATAAGTACCGGGTCTATTTCGCCCCACTGACTGAAACCACCTTCCAACTGATCGCCGAGACGACTGCAACGTCAATTATCCACGACCCGCACGATACTACCGGTACATACGTCGTGGCTGCGGTGTTCGGTGACCGGGAGTACCGGTCTGAAAAGAAGTTGACAACGATACCGGTCTTCGGCGATACGGTAGCAGTTGCAGAGCTCGATGCCTCAGGTAATTCCGGGTACGGCTGGAACCGCGTTGGTGGCGCCGGCCGGACATGCTCGATGCTGTCGCTCAGCAGTACTAGCGTGGCCGACTTTTACATTACCGACCACAAGCCTGGTTCCGGCAGCCTGCCGTATGCGATTGCCAGCCCGAACAAGGGGCCAAGCGATCCGGCCGGACCGCTGGTTCCGCCAAGTGACGACTGGCGGATAAACTGGTTCACTGACCCGTTGTCAAGCGAGCACCGAGCGCTGCCGCCAGTGACCGAGACAAACTACTTCGACTATACCGAACTGACCGGGCCAGTACCGGTAGTCATCGGCTGTGCGACCGAGGACAACTATTTCGGCCTTGTTAAGATAACAAAGGTTGACGCCGGGGTCGGCGAGGTACGACTTGTTTCGTGGTTCCAGCTTGTACCCGGGCTGAGGCTGATGATGCACAGGGCCGATTGATGATAGTGAGAATGACGGACAGGATTTCATGGAGGAATGTATGAATAGAGTGATGGCAGCGTGCGCTTTCGCCGCCTTGGTGGCGGTGACGTTGGTTTCGGTGCAGTGCGACCTCGTTTCAGGCGGGCCGCCGACTGAGGTGCAGATAGTTGCAGATTCAGACACGACGGTTGTCTTGGTTTGGGCACCGCCGGCCGAGGGTACGCCGTCGGCCTATCTTGTATCTTTCAAGGAGGTTGGCAAGCAGGCGTACGCGCCGCTGGGTCAGACCGAAGATACGATGTTTTTCCACAACCCACACGGTGTGACCGGCCACTACAAGGTCATGGCTCAGTTCGGCGGCGAAACATACGAGGCCCTGACCAAGCCGAGCACAGTTCCGATACTCACTGATACTCTGTTTCTCGGTGAGTTGAACGCTGCGACTAGTGCCGGGTATGGCTGGCGCCGCGAGACCGGGGCCGGTGCGGTGTTCGCAATGGACGACAGGCTCAACGAGAAGGAGGTTGATTTCTACGTCACGGATTTCAACCTCGGCTTCTCCGGGCCCAAGTACTGGATTGCAAGTCCGGACCTTGGTCCGACCGACCCGGGTGGCGGCGTGCCGGTCGCTGGCTGGCGGGTCTCAGGCTTCACGCCCGCGCTGGTGTATGAGGACGCACCCCTGCCGGCTTACGCGCCGAATTACTACCTTGAGAAACAGCGGATTGATACCGTGCCGATGGCGGTCGCGTGCCGCACCGAGGACGGTTACTTCGCGCTGGTGAAGTTCACCCGCCAGGAGACCGGGCTGGGCCGAGTGCAAGTGAAGTCCTGGTTCCAGCTAGTCAAAGGACTGCGACTGATAAAACACTAGTCCACCAGTGGCCAAGTCCCAGGCACAAGTAACCGGACTCGGAGAGCCAGGGGCTTCGACCCCGAAGCCCGGTTCTGAGACGGTTTCGTCCGGACCTGCCGCGGTTGGCCCCGGCGTGGTTGAGTGTTTTGCCGAGTTGGAGCGCCGAATCGAGGCGGCAATCGGGCTTGTCACTCGTTTGCGCGAAGAGAACCGCGAGCTTGCCCGACGTCTGGCCGAGGCCGAGCAGTCAAGGAAACAGGCAGCCGAGCGAATTGACTCGGTGCTTGACAAGCTGGAAGCAATGACCTAGATTATTCTCAAAGGGAGCCTTTGTGCAGACCTTTGTTGTGAAGATACTTGGAAACGAATATAGTGTCAGGGCCGACCGTGACGGCGACCATGTTTTGCAAGTTGCCCAGATTGTGGACCGAAAAATGCGAGAGATTGATCGGCAGTATCAGCAGGGCTCCACGGTCAGGACTGCGGTCCTGGCCTGCATGAACCTTGTTGACGAGTACGAGGCCGGAAGCCGGGCGAGTGCCGAATGGGTTTGCCGCCGGGTTGGTTCGCTCATTGAAAAGCTGGAGAAAGTTCTTTAGGCTCCCTGCTGTGTTCGTGATCTGTGGTCAAGTCTTGATCCAACACCCAAGATTCGGGTGCCACGATAGAATGGTGAACGGCGACTCCTCATAGCGAGTCCGCCCGAAGCCATTCTGAGGCGCCCAGTCTGTCTTATAGGGTTCTAAGACTTTCCGCGACACGACATCGCGGGGTTTTCTTTTTGGAGGAATAATGACTGGCATCGGCTTGATTCTGGCAATCGGTGTTCCGATTGTCGTTGGTACTTTTGCAGCCGTGTTCGGCTACTGGGTGAGCAAGACCGCTAGCCGTAAGCGGCTGGAGCAGAGTGAGCAGGAGGCAGCCAGAGTTCTTGCCGCGGCGCAGGAGCAGGCGGCGGCGCTGCGGCGCGAGGCTGAGGCTGCAAACCGGCAGGAGTGGGAAAGAGAGCGTCTCAAGTTCGAGTCCGAGACCGCGGCGACAAGGCGCGAGCTGGCACGAAT
>JBDRUN010000048.1 GCA_039801365.1 candidate division WOR-3 bacterium | reverse complement strand
AAAAGCCAGCAAACGGCCTGCCTGCTCCGCCGGTGTTCAGGCCGACTGCCCTGCGCCGCGGCGTGCGCGTCTTCATAGCGCTCGCGGTTGCAGCTGCAGTAGTAGTCATGGTTCTGACGGTAAACCGGGATACGCTGGCCGGACTTGCCCGCATTCGCTGGTACTGGCTCGTTCTCACCGGCCTGCTCTGGATAGTGGCGACGTGTTCCGACGGCGCCAGACTGGCAGTGCTATCAGCCGCGGGCGAACACCGGTTGGGCATCCGGCGCTCCTGCGAGGTAATCCTAGTAGGCTATTTCATGGCCGCCATCACACCTTTCCAAGTCGGCGGTCTGCCGCTCCAACTCTACAGCATGAACAAATGGGGCATCAGTCCGGGAAAGGCGTCAGCCGTACTTCTGGCCCGCGGCATTCTGTTCTATGGCCTGGTATTCCTGTCCGCACCGTTCATCGCCGGGTTCCTGGGTGTATCTTCACTTCTACTGCGCATCCTGACCGCATACGTCGGTGTCATCATTGCGGTCGGTGCCGCACTCATCATTCTTGGACTTGCGTTTCCCCGGGTCCTTCGGCGCTGGCAGGAACGAGCTGGCAAAGAGAACCACCCGGGCCGACTACGCCGCCTCCTGGCTCGTGGTCTAGCCGAGGCCGAACACTTTCTGGCCGGTCTTAGACTATTTCTGTCCGGCCACAACCTGAAGCTTCTGGCTGCGGCTACTGGGCTGACGCTGGTTTACGGAGTTGCGTTCTTCGGCATGAGCGCATCGCTTCTTGCTGGCCTTGGCGTGCTCGAGGCTGGGAACACATTCCGAGTGGTCGGCATCAACACACTGCTGACCACGGTACTGCTCTTCGTGCCTACACCCGGGGCAAGCGGTGTAGCCGAGGCCGGCGCGGCAGGGCTGTATTCAATGCTCTGTCCGCGGCACATGCTTGGAGTCTTCGTTGTGCTTTGGCGACTGTTCTCATTCTATATCGGCGCAATCATCGGCGGTTTGGTCGCGCTCAAACACACTACCCGCTAGGTCAAGAACATGGCGGCTGGAAGCCGACCGACTGGTGTCACGTCTTGTCCAACCGACCTGACCGAGTCCCAATGCTGCCGCCGATTCTCGGCAAAAAAGAGCGCCTCCGAAACCGGAGGCGCTCAACCGAGATTCAGAATGCGCTATCTGACGACCGCAACCTTACCTGTCTCGTGCAGACCTTGTGACTCAACCGTGTAGAAGTACACTCCAGCCGCAAGCTCGGAAAGCTCGACCCGGTTCTCGCCTTTGGTTGCGGTAAAGCTGGTCGAACGTACAGCCCGACCCGCACCGTCGTACAGCGTGACGTTGACCTGTCCGTCCCGGACCAGGTCCAGGACAAACGCGGCCCGGCCTTGACCGATGGGCTGCGCCTTCACCACTGCAATGTCGGCGCTGCCAGCGGCCTGAGCACCCGCGTTCTCTTCAGGCATCGAAAACTGGTTCTGGACCAAGGTAACCGAGCCGGCATTGGCGCAGCTCAGGTCGAAGAAGTAGGAACCCGAACCTTTGTAGGACTTGACGTAGAGCTTATAGTTGCCGGTCACGGTCGGCGTGTACCCGATGTATTCCTGCCGGGTGGTGCCAGCAGACTTGGCTACCTGAGTGCCACTCGGGTTATACAGATACAGGTCAAAGTCCTGACTTGTAGTCCACGACGGCATCACCATTGTCACCGCAATCGGGTATGTGGTCGAGTTGACGTTTACCTGCCAGATATCAGTCTTACCCTTGGCCGTAAGGTTATCTGCCCGGTACACGTGCTCCGGAACTACCGGCCCGGTACCGGCATAGCCACCAGCAGCCTTAACCGCCTCGTATGCCTGACTGCGGCCTGAGCCGTAGTCCACGTCCTTCCCTGTCGGCCCCCAGTCCTGAGCAGTGGACTGCAAGTAGCTCTTGACTTGGGCCGGAGTGAGCGCAGGATTGGCGTCAAGCATGAGTGCGGCGATTCCCGCGACAAACGGCGTCGCCATCGAGGTACCGGACATCGTTGTGTACTGGTTAGTCGTCCCCTTCTTAGCCGCGGTGATGTTCCAGCCCGGACCGCATACATCCGGCTTGATGCGGCCATCTGCGGTCGGACCGCGACTCGAGAAATAGGCCAAGAAGTAACCTTTCTCGCCACAGTCTGACATCGCACCAACGGTAATCGGACTCTCGGCAGCCGCGGGCGAGCCGATGGTGTAAGTCTTGGGCCCGGAGTTGCCCGCGGCGACACACACCACGATTCCGGCTGCGACCGCGTTGTTACACGCGACCGAAAGAGCATCAGTACCGTCTGAGCTGCCCGAAGACCCGAGGCTGATGGAGAGTACCTCGATACCGTAGGTCGCCTTGTTCGAAACCACCCAGTTGATACCATTGACTATCGCGGTGGTCGTACCTGAACCAGAAGAGTTCAGAACCTTGACCCCGACCAAGGCTGCGCCCGGCGCAACACCCTTGTAGGTCGGATTCGCATCGCCCGCACCTGCGGCAATCGAGGCGCAGTGCGTGCCATGGCCATTGTCGTCGTAAGGAGTGGTCCGGTTGTTCACGTAGTCCTTCCAGCCGATGACCTTGCCGCCGTCCAGGTCATAGTGTGCGGCATCAATGCCGGTGTCGAGAATAGTGATGACAATATCATTCTTCGAGTAGCCAGAACTGCCGTCGGCATTACCATCAACGCCGAAATCACTTCGGGCCTTGGTCGCACCGTACCAGCTCGAAGCGGTCCCCAGACATGCGTACACCGGATTGTCATATTCAATCTGCTTCACCTGCGGCAACTGGGCCAATGCCAGCACTTGAGCAGGGGTGAGATTGGCAGCAAAGCCGGGTATAACATCCCATCGAGCAAACGCCGCAAATCCGAACCTTGCCTCCAGGTCCGATACCGCGGCGTCGGTTGCGGGCTGATTGAGCATGACGATAACCGGCAGAGGGTCGTTGCTCTGAAGCATCAACTGCTCCAGGTTCTCGGCGAGCTTGTCGCCGTCGGCATCAAAGAGCAACTCCGCCTGTGCCTGAGGCAGAGTGGTTGCGATTGCAGCCGCAGCGATAAGCGCAAGCGGCAGCATCACACGAACCAGGTCCTTCTTCATGCGTTTCCTCCTTATACTTTGGGACAACCAATTCTAGTACACCGCCTGACGCTGTCAACCTCGCGCGTTGCTTGACTTGTTACCGCTCCGGTGCTGAACTCAGAAATTGTCTAGGGTCTTGGAAATCGGACACCCGGTACTACTGCACAAAACTGCCTTGTTGTCCAGGGGCATTCTTCCCCGTTCGCCGGCTCCATTGGACTGTTGTCAGTGACAACCAGACTATTCCAGCCAGACCTCGACGTGCTTGCCCTCTTCGTCCTCGTCAACCTCAACGATTTTTCCGGTGATGCCCTTTTCCAGTGCCTCGCTCACAACCTTGAGGTCAACATCGTGCTCAGCAATTCTGGCCTTGGCTGATTCCGGTGCCATTTTGAGTCCCCACTTCACAAGTCCAAGAGGCAGAGTTATATTCACCTTGGGCCGGTCCAAACCCCTTTCCCACACTTTCACCTTCAGGAACCGGTTCTTCTGCGAGTCAGCGTCCGCGCTCTTGATTGCATCAAGCAGCTTGGCCGCCTCCTCGGCCGTTATCTTCTTCTCTTCAAGCATCTTCAGTATCCGCAGCCTGTCATCACTCATCACTGTCTCCGTTTCTCGCTTATGCCCATGCCTGATTGTTTTCCTACTGGTTTGGTTTTCCTCTTATCTCGGAAATTGCCTCTTCCACGTCAATCCGGCCTTCTTCTAGCCGGTCAATAATAACCCGCACGTTCCGCCGGCGACCACGCACGGCCCGCCGTACCCGCTGCACGACGATGTAGCTTCCGAGGCCAACAAGCAGCAAAGGCCAGTTTCTGGCAAACGAAATGTAAGGCACCCCAAGGTGCGAAAGCCATATCCACAGCCCGGTAACGAGAATCACAATCCCCCAGCCCAATCTCCTCATCTTACCCTCCCTGCCGCTTCGGCTCCTGCAAGTTCGCCGTTATGCATGACCAATTCTGCGTTATCTGTTGTCACGGTCGCCTCCGCCTGATGATCCAGGAAACCGCCTCAGCGATGCTCAACAGACCGACAATGATGATTATCACCGGCCAGTCCCGACGGAATACGATACCTGATGTCAACACACCCAGGTTGGCAAGCCAGATCCACAGCCCAATTGCAACGACAATCAGACCCCAGATGATCCCCCTTACCACTTTCTCATCCTTTCTGTTTTTGCGTTCTGGCATCCGGTATCTGGTATCTTTCCCTGTCTGTCAGCGCTACTCTTCATCACTCCTCCGCTGCCACTCTGACCCTGATATCCGCCCTCCGGGTCCTGAGCCTCAGCACCCGTGAGCCCTTACCGAACTTCACCCGCATTGACCGCTCGGCCTCTTCGAGTACCTCGTGGTCAGACCCGGCCTCAACCGATATCTCGCCTTCTTCCTCGCATTCCATATCCAGGACCACGTCCGCGTCCGGCCCGAGCTCAAGCTTGATGTCACCGGACCTGCTGACAACCTCGCCGGAAAACTCTCCGACCGGCCTGAGCGAAATATCACCAGACTTGCTCTCAACACTGATACTGCCCGCTACTCGCTCAAGAACAATGCTACCAGACACGCTGTCAATGCCGATGCTGCCATGAACATCCTCAAGAACGATGTCACCCGAGACGCTCTTCAGTGTGAACTTCCCCCTGGTACCGCTGACCTTCACGTCGCCTGACACCGAGACCAGCTCCAGCCTGGACTCACGTGGCACCCTGCCGGACAAGTCTCCAGAAATCGAGCGGACCATCACCTGGTCATCCCGTTCCCTGACTCTGACCATCGTGCCCAATCCGTCGAGCCGCACGCGGTCTTCGTCCCACCCTGAGACCTCAACGTCGCCAGATACGCTCTTCAGAAACAGGCTGTTCTTGCCCGGGAAATCGGTCCGTGTACTGTCGCTCCGGTCGAACCCTGACCTGACCGCCGAGGATACCGCCTCAGCCACAATGTCAGGAATCCGGTCAAGCTCAGCCGCGAGAATCCGGCGCTGGCGCCGAAGACTGAATCGCGGTGGCTCGGGTGGCTCACGAACTGCCTCTGCTCCGAGCGCCTGTATCAGTCTCGCAGCCTGGTCAGCATTTATCTTTCCGTCCTCGAGCAACTTCAGAATTCTCGACCTTTCCTCACTCATCCTGTTCTCCCTATTTCTCAGTCTTCCCAGCACTTCACATCACATTTCATTCCGGCTCCTTCTCGCTCACCTCTCCCCTCAACATCCTCTCGGCATCCTCCGGCGTGACCTCGCCGCGTTCCAGCATCTCGATAACCTGAACCCGGTCAATTTCTGGCCGGGCAACTGTCCCGTACCCGAGCGCGGTCAGCAGCGCGTCCAGGCGAGAACGAACAGTTGGGTAAGAAATACCGAGCTCACGCTCCACCTCCCGAATCACGCCCCGATTTCTCACAAACACGACTAAGAACTGGTACAGGTCTGCGGGCAGCCGGCAAAGCTCTGGCACGTTGAAGCGACCCCGCACCGACGTGCCGCAGGAATCACAGCTCAACTCGGTAATCACCATACCAGCATTGCACACCGGGCACTGCGACACGATTCTTCTCGGTCTATCTCCCATGGCCTGCCTCCATTCTGACAATCGGCGTTCCATGCGTTCTGGTAAATGCATTTCTCTTTCTGTTGAACAGCCGAATCGTATTCACTGTATCCATTATAACCAATTATAGGATAATGTCAATAATAAGTCTCGGAAATATTGATATTATTGATATAGATATTGATTATAGTAATACAGTTAGCTTTGTCAGATAAGTAACAATGAATCAGTTGTTTGGCGAACACAGTCGCTTTACGGCTCTAGTCAGCTCTGACAAGCAAAGCTGGTGAGGAAACCACCTGCCCTCTTACACGGATACAGGGGCAGGGTGCTTCTCCTATGGGCGCGGTTTGACTTCTGGCCTGGTCCGATTATCTTTCACCCATAAAGATGAGACCCGCAGCCATCGCGCTGGTCCTGGTCACGCTATTAGCAGCTCAAGAACCGCCGGCTCAGCACCTGCTTGGTCGCGCACCGCTCGAGAATATCATTGCCATCAGCGCCGGCCGGTTCACATCCACAGACGCCGATGACGTGCTCGCGTTGCAGGACCTTGGCCGAGTTCAGTTTGCATCCGCGCCTGGCCTTGGCCGGGCCGAGGCCGGACTCTTTCGCCTCGCTTTGCTGCGACTTGAATCCGGCCGGTTCTCTCCGGTCTGGCAAAGCCAGCCAATGCTCGCATCTACAGTCCCGCAGGCCCGGCTTGCTGCGAACGCCTGGACCGCGGCCGACATCAATTCGGACTCAAAGCAGGAAATACTACTGTTCGGCCCGGACTCCTGCACCGTTGTTTCGTTCGACCAGTTCACGGCCCGGACCCGGTCAGTGCCAATGCGTGGTGCCTGGGTTACCGATGCTGCGGCCTGCGACCTTAACTCGGACTCGGTCCCGGAAATCACGACGCTCGAACTGTCGCCGCTCGACTCCGCGCTTACCGGCCGCCTGCTCCGCGTGTATCACGTCACTGACTCCGGGCTGGTCGCGGTTTCCGAGTATATCGGCGGCATTGACTGGGGGCCTGATATCGAACTTACCCTGCTCGGCAGCGCACGGCTCGAGGAATACTGGGGCACACTTCCTGTCCTCGCCGGCATCTACCACTCTGTTCGACCCAGCATGTACGCGGTACTTGCGGATTACAGCAACAAGCGCAAGAAACCTGAGACCAACGACCAAGTGACAACAGAGACCGCGTCCGGCTCGGAAGCTCTGACTTCAGAGTTGTCGGGAGAAGCGTTACGCCTCACTTCACACCCCTTCCCGTGGCGCAAATGGTTCACCAAAGATGAGATTCTGCCTGCCGGCCGACTTTCGCTCTTCAACGTGGGAGATACTCTCGTTGCCTACGGCTACTTTGTTCCTGGCTCCGGCCGTGTCGCCTCCAGTCGTCCGACCCCAAACAGCTTTGCCGCACTTCAGGATGGCGCCTGGCGCCTACTCCCGCTCACCGACGCCGCAAGCCGCATCTCCGGCCCGGTCTGCCGGTTCAGCCTCGACGGAACGCAGGGCTGGCTCGAACTTCGTGACGACGTCTTCCGCTTCTATCCCGGCGAAATCTTCCACTGGCGCTAGCCGCCGCTGACAAGACCCGATACTCCTTCGGCCGTCTGCACGCAGCCGCAACCGGACCGAGGCTTCACTTGTGTTGCCGCCTGCAGGAGTCTCGCAAATTGCACGGACCTCAGATTGACGCTGGAAAAGCCGGGGTTAGAATGCTCTGATGCGCACGATAAAGGTCTCGACCCGTGACCTGCTCTTCGCTCTCACGAGCCGCATGCCGGATACAAGCCACTATCTTGATACTGAAACCGGCGAAGTGGTACCGGTCTTCTCGTTCAATCGCGACCGCATCCTGGCCATGGTCAAGGTCAACCCGGAGCGCTATGTCCGAATTGCACCACAGTCCCCGGGTCGGGCGCTTGAGATGATGAAGCGTTTTGCCGGAACCGTTACGCGTCCGGCCTTGCGCGAGCGTCTGGAGGCTGCGCTAAGGGAGGACCATTCGTTCCGTCAGTTCCGCACGGTCCTGCGGGAATCGCCGATTGAGTACCGACGATGGCAGCGTTTCCGCACCGATACGATGACCCAGGCGCTGCGCATGAGGCTGAAACAGAGGGACATCGAACTCGAACTGGTCACGGACGAGGACTGACCTGACGAAGTAGAATTGCTCGCGGTCGGCAACTTTGGCAGCGACCGAGCATTGAACTACAGGATGCGTCAGCAGCTCAACCCGGCTGCTTCTATTGTCTCGGTTGGCCCGAAGGCCGAGAGCCTTCCGTCACCGCATGTTGTGGACCATCTCCTCAAGGGCCAGCGTATGCTAAGACGAACCGAACCAACATAGCGGAGCTGCCGGCTAGCGGCAGAAAGATTGTGAATGGCGATAGCTGGGTGACGGTTGGCCCGAGCTTCAACACCGTAGCAGACAACACCTTCCGCACCTCTTGCCAGGTTCGGTCTACGCCTGCGCCGCCTGTGCAGAAGCCCAACATCTCAGGCAACAGCGCATGCGTCAGCATCGTTTCACCAGCACAGCAGGTATGATTGACAGGTGTTACAAAGCGGATATACTTCATGCCAGTTTTTATGAATCGGGTAGCGGCCAGCGCTTTTCTTTTTCTTGGACTGGTCTTCGGGTCAAACGTACCGCCCCCAGCAGCCGGGGATACCGTGGTGGCCGAATGCCTGGTCCAGCTCAACGGCACCGCGCTAGACTGGAACGAAATCGGCCGGTTCGTCATGCCAGGCGAGACGCTCTGGCTCGATATTTTGGAAAGCAGGAACCACAGCGGCTGGGTCGCGTCGGCCGGCGAGCTTGTCGAAATCAGTGGCCGGACCGCATGGGTCGCGCCGTCCGACCCCGGACTGTATCCCCTTATTGCCTCGGTTGGCGAGACCATGAAGCGGATAAATGCCTTCGTGATGGTGCCGGCGGAACGAGTAACAAGCGGCTCACTGAACGGGTTCTCCATCGGCAAGTACCAGCGTACCCCACCGTTCCCGAGGTTTGACAAGCCTAGGGGCTTCATCGAGGTCACGGCCGAAAATGCGGCAACCCCGGTCTCGGCCCGCTACACTCTTCGTGACTTTGAGCCCAAGAACACGTCGTCGTATCCGAAGTACATGGTGCTGCGCGAAGACCTTCTCGTCAAACTCGAACTGTTGACTGACCTGGTCAAGGGCAAGGGCTGCGGTTGCGAGCGGCTGGCAATACTGTCTGGGTATCGAACACCGGCCGGACACCGGAGCGGGGTCAGCAGCGCCCATTACTATGGCGGCGCAGCCGACGTGTACATTGACGCCGACAACGACGGCGAGATGGACGACCTAAACCATGACGGCCAGTCCACCTCGGCCGATGCCAGGATACTTGCGGGATGGGTGGACGAACTTGAACAGGTCCATCCCGAGCTAGTCGGTGGTTGCGGCTGGTACCGGCGTACGCGGTCTCGCGGACCATTCGTGCATACGGATGTCCGCGGCGAGCCGATGCGCTGGCATCGATGAAGCCGTTTCCGCTCCTGCAATCAATCTGCCTTATTCTTCTCGCAGCACTTCTCATCAGCTGGTCTGAGTTGCTGCTGCCGTTCCGGGAAAGCCTGTGCATCGACGTCGTGAAGCTCGCAAGAGAACTCTACGAGGCACGCAAGGAAATAGACAAACACCAGAAAATAATGCCGAAGTTGACGTTCGAAATCGAGGAACTGTCACGGACAGCAGGTGAACTTGCTGGCAAGTTCGCAAGCGCGTTCTCCAACGACCTGTACGTCGCCATCAACATCCCGGCCAACCGGCTGTACCTGCGCCGCGGAAGGCAGCTTCTCCACGAAGCTGCCATCTCTACCGGCACGAGCGACACGCTGAAGCACGGTTCGCGGAAGTGGATATTTGAAACACCGCGCGGCATTCTCACCGTACGGCGCAAGAAGGAAAAGCCGGTGTGGGTGAAGCCGGATTGGGCGTTTCTGGAAAAAGGTGAGCCGGTTCCACCGCTTGATTCGCCCTTGCGGATTCAACGTGGAATGCTCGGCGACTATCTGCTTGACCTCGGCGGTGGCATTGCAATTCACGGCACGCCGTATGAAAACCTTCTGGGCCAGAGCGTGACCCACGGCTGCATCCGGGTAGGCAAAGAAGACCTCAAAGTCCTCTACGATTCGGTGCCGGTCGGCACCAGAGTTTACATCTACTGATGGCGGACGGACGCTTCAAGGTCACGCTTTCAGCATTGGCGGTCGTCTTGGTCGCGCTTGCCCTTGCCCGCCTTGGCGATGCGGTCGGCAAACGCGAACTCATGAGAGCGGTGCGTGAAGTTCGGCTGGAACGGGCGCGGGTCGGAGCTGAGTTCGAAGAGATGGTTGACCGCAAGGTCAGGCTGGAACTGGACCAGCAGTTGTTGAGCCACCGTATTACCCACATGTCCAAGCGAGAACACTACCTGGTGGTCAGCCGCGACCGCGGCACGGTTCAGCTCTTTTTCGGGGACAAGGAACTGCTTGAGGTAAAGTTTCGGTTGCGCGGCTCAACTGATGGTGTTAGTCAGTTCGTCACGCTGCCCAAGGGCACGTTCCAAATACTGGGTAAGCGCATGGACACCGACTGGTACCGGCCGGACTGGCTCTATCGGCTCGAAGGACTTACGCCTCCCCGAGACTCGGCCGAGCGGCTGGTGCGGAACGCATTCGGTCCGGCTGAGCTGTTCCTTGGCGGTGCGCTGTCAATCCACGGTCCGGTCAGTGATGCGGTCCCGGAAGGAGCAGTTGACCACACCTACATCGAGCTTGACGAAAAATCGCTCAAGGCAGTGGCAAACGCGGTCGGGCCCGGGTCACTCGTGTACATCGAATAGCCCTGCGTTGACAGCCGGCCGCGGTTCGCTATCCTGCCTTTGCCGGCTTGGGACATAATCCGAAATCCTCAACGGGTCTCGGTCATGTCCCTTGCGGTCTGGAGAGGTGCCGGAGTGGACGAACGGGCATGCCTGGAGAGCATGTGTACTCGCAAGGGTACCGTGGGTTCGAATCCCACCCTCTCCGCTTGCTGCCGCCCAAAACGGCCGGCAACACCAAGCAAAGCGAGCCCCGGCTGAACGTCCGGCTCGGCAGCTTCGCTGCCGAAGATTCGCAACTCCCTCGGCTCGTTTTTCGAATCCCACCCTCTCCGCTTGCTGCCGCCCAAAACGGCCGGCAACACCAAGACTCTGATTCCCGTTTCGGCACTATCGGACGATCGCTCGGGGCATCGAGACCCACCGGGCTGGGTCTAACTAGTTGTGAAGCAGCACAGCACAGTCCATGTTGATCCGGTCTGCAAGATGAAGGTCGTTGAAGGCCATGAAGCAGCCACATCCGAGTACCGGGGAACGAAGTACTACTTCTGCAATGTGAACTGCAAGGTCCGATTCGACAAGGAGCCGGAGAGGTTTGTTTCGGGGCGGACGCAGCCAGTAGTCCGAACGCAGAACAAAGAACCCAGAACTGAAAGAGATCGAGCAGAGCGACCAGACAGCGGCCGGCCAGCGAGGACGCACACCGTGACGCTTTCGATTGGCGGAATGTCGTGCGCTTCGTGCGTGGCCACGGTGGAAAGGGTACTTCTCCGCGTGCCAGGCGTGAAGTCTGCGGTTGTGAACTTCGCTGTCGAGAAGGCAATCGTCGAGTACAACCCAAAGGTAGCATCCTTAGTTGACTTGGAGAAGGCGGTGACCGACGCAGGGTATGACATCATTCGCAGTGCCGTAGGTGAGGAAGACAGGGCCGACGCCGAGCAGCAGCACGCGGCAAGAAGACTCATCTGGGCCTGGGTGCTGGGCGGCGTACCGATGCTCTTGATGCTTCTGCACAACCTGCTGCACTGGCATCTGCCCGGAATGATAATCCTTGATGTCACGTTCTGTGCTGCGACTTTGTTCGGCCCGGGCTGGAACACCCTGAAGGGCGCGTGGACCTCGGTGCGGGCTGGGTCGGCATCAATGGACGTTCTCATCGTGCTCGGCGTAGCGTCCGCCCTGGTTTCTGGAATTGCGGTGCTGGCCGGTTTGCCAATCAAGAGCTTCGCTGACGCCGGCGGCATGGTAATGGCGGTGTTTCTTACCGGCCGGTACATCGAGAGCAGGTCCAAGGGTCGGGCTTCGCAGGCGATTCGGAAACTGGTTGCGCTCGGAGCAAAGACCGCGCGAGTGCGCTTGAGTGACGGAACTGAGAAGGAGGTCCCGGTCGCGCAACTCCGGCTCGGGGACGTGATGATCGTGAAGCCGGGCGAGAAGATACCGACTGACGGCCGGATTCTGGATGGTTCAACTACGGTGGATGAGTCAATGGCCACCGGTGAGGCAATGCCGGTAGAGAAGAAGCCCGGAGATGAGGTTATCGGCGCGACGATCAACGGCAACGGCGTCATCAGCGTGGAAGCAACCAGAGTCGGCGCTGACACTTTCCTTGCCAAAGTCATCAGGCTGGTAGAAGAAGCCCAGGGGTCCAAGATTCCGGTTCAGGCGTTTGCCGACAAGGTCACAGCACGCTTCGTACCGGCCGTGCTTGTAGTCGCAGCGGTAACTTTCCTTGCCTGGCTTACCTTCCCATCCGTATTCCAGCCGGTCCTGAACTGGGCCGCCGGGTTCTTGCCTTGGGTTGACCCCCAATTGCCGGTTTTCTCGCTTGCCTTTTTCGCGGGCGTGGCGGTCCTCGTCATCGCTTGCCCATGTGCCTTGGGCTTGGCTACCCCAACCGCACTCATGGTCGGGTCAGGCATGGCCGCGGAGCGAGGCATCCTTTTCCGCTCAGGCGAGGCGATTCAGGCGCTGAAAGACATAAAAGCGGTGGTGTTCGACAAGACTGGCACGATAACCCGTGGACGGCCTGAGGTGACTGACTTGGTTCCAGTACCAGGCGTTAGCAAGGAGGAACTGGTGTTGGTCGCGGCCGCACTTGAGCGCGGCTCAGAGCATCCTCTGGCCCAGGCGGTTATCGTGGCTGCGGGAAGTCAGACTTGTCCAACGGGTCAAACCTGTCCGATTCAGCCCTCACCCTTCTTTTCCCCTAGAAGGGGAGAGAACAAAAAGGAGGAGATGAATCTGTTTGCCTCTGGCGTCCAAGCCGTGCCCGGCCTTGGAATCAAGGGAGTGGTCAATGGTAGGCTAGCCCTGGCCGGCAAGGAGAAGCTCCTGGCCGAACACGGCATCAAGACAGAGCCGCTGCATACCAGGGCTTCAGAGCTCGAAGCCCGGGCAAGAACCGTTCTTTTTGTCAGCTACGACGGCAGAGCACTCGGACTAATCGGTGTCGCGGATGCGGTCAAACCGGACTCAGCCCGGACAATTGCGGAACTGAAGACTCTGGGTATCACGCCGGTCATGCTTACCGGCGATAACCGCACCACCGCCCAGGCAGTCGGTAGCGAGGTTGGCATCGAACGGGTCGTGGCCGAGTTACTGCCAGCCCAGAAACAGGAGACCGTAGCTCTGCTCAGGAAAGAGTTCGGTCCGGTGGCAATGGTCGGTGACGGCATCAATGATGCGCCGGCGCTCAAGGCCGCGGACGTCGGCATTGCCATCGGCACCGGTACGGATATCGCCATCGAATCGTCGGACGTGACGCTGGTGCGGGGCGACCTGTCCGGCGTAGTATCGGCTGTCAGACTGTCGCATGCCACCTTCAATAAGATTCGGCAGAACCTGTTCTGGGCTTTCTTCTACAACACGGTGGCAATACCAATTGCGATGCTCGGCCTTCTACATCCGATAGTTGCCGAGGTGGCGATGGCGCTGTCCTCAATCAATGTCGTTACCAATTCGCTTCGGCTGCGGCGGCTGCGAGTCTAGTTTGCTTCAGCTTGTGTCGGGCAGACCGGCGAGTAAGCTTAGCATCTGACCATGTACCAGTTGTTGGCGATATTCCTGTTTCTGCTGTTGACCGCGGGCAGTACCCCAGTGACGTCGGACAATGCCCGGCAGTTGGACACGACCAGACCGCTGCCGGTTGAACCTGAGCCACAGCCGGTCGTGATTTCCTGGGTCGGCGACATTCACCTTGGTCAGTCAGTGGGCGAAATGGGTCTTCTCAAGGGCATGGACTACGTGCTTGCCGACGTGAGCGACTCGCTTCTGTCCGACAGCCTGACCGTGGGCAATCTCGAATGCTCGGCCTCGACCATCGGCCGGGCCGAGAAAGGCAAGGAATACACATTCCAGGCTCCACCCGGGCTGCTGCCCGGTCTGCGCGAAAACGGCATCGAGCTCGTATCCCTTGCGAACAATCACGCGCTGGATTTTGGGAAACCGGCGATGCTTGAGATGCTCGATCACCTGCGCTCGGCTGGTCTGCTCTACGCCGGAGCCGGGCCGGACATTCGAACTGCATCAGCACCGGTGTATGTGACCATTGCCGGACAGACGGTTGCCATATTGTGTTTCAGTCGGGTCGTGCCGGCCGGCTGGCAAGCGGGCAGAACGAGTCCAGGTATTGCCGGATGCCTTGCCCCGCGTCTGCTGCTGGAGCGCATTGCCGAAGCCCGCGACAGCGCCGATATTGTTGCGGTGTACGTCCACTGGGGCAAGGAGAAGATGAGTGCGCCTGAGGATTACGTCCGGTTGCTTGCCTACCGCTGTGTCGAGGCTGGAGCCGACCTGGTCGTCGGCAGCCATCCTCATGTCCTGCGCGGGTTTGAGTTCTATCAGGGTCGGCTGATTGCCTACAGTCTGGGCAATTTTGTTTTCACGAACCGGGACGGTCGGGCAAGCATGATTCTGCGGACGGCCTTTCTTGGTGACAGCCTCGTGTCCGCTTCGGTTGTACCGTGCCGCATCAACATGCTGAGACCGGAGCTCGAAACCAATGAAGCTGGACGGCAGGACATCTTCCGGCACCTAACCGCAATCTCAGTGAACGCTGTCGTGGACAGCTCAGGAACAATCAGGCTTCGAGACTAGCGAAGCACCGTCTCAAAGCACAGTCCTGGCGCAGGGTGTGAAACTGACGTGCCCTACTCCAGGCAAACCCTGTCACCGGACTTGCACTTGTCGCACTCCAGCTCAAGCGTAACGTGCTCAATCCGGTAGTTGTCCTGGAGCGCGCACTCGAGCCGGACAAGCATTGGGTAGAAACTTGCCAGGTTGCGGTCCGGCACAACAAGGTGCGCCATCATGGCGCGCTCACCCTCGCCCAAAGTCCAGATGTGCAGGTCGTGGATACCAGCAATTGCCGGGTCAAATCCGAGAATGAAGCTTCTCACCTCATCGAATGACAGGTCTTTCGGCGTCGAGTCAATCAGGATGCTTGTTGACTCACGGAACACCGACCAGGCACCCCAGAGTACGAATGCACTGACCGCAAGCGACAGAATCGGGTCAATGACGAACCAGCCGGTGAAGTGGATGACAACTCCGCCGACAAGCACAGCGGCCCAGCCGAAGAAGTCCTCAAGCATGTGCCACATCACCGCCCGGATGTTCAGGGACTGCCGGTCCCGGCGCAGGAGCAGGACGGCTAGACCGTTGACCGCCAACCCGGCCAGTGCCATTGCAATGAGAACCGGGCTTCGGACCGGCTCTGGATTAATGATGCGAAGGATTGCGGCGCGCGCAACGAGAACGGTCAGGCCGATAAGGAACAGGGCGTTGATGAATGCGGTGAGAATTCTGACCTTCCGGTATCCGAAAGTCCGCCGTCGGGTCGGCGCACGACGTGACAGGCGCAGACCAAAGTAGGAAAGACCAAGCGCCACCGCATCGCCGGCGTCGTGCAGCGAGTCGGCCACGAGCACGAGCGAGTTGGCAACGATGCCGAGTACCAGCTCGGCCGCCGCAAAACCGAGGTTGAGCGCGATTGAAACAATTAAGCTTCGTCCCTGCCGGACGTGGCTGTGTTCTGGTGCCATCAGCATGATATTACGCCGAAACGGTGCCGAGACAAGCACGCTGGTTTCCGATTGACAGCAAACCGAGGTGGTGTATTCTTACGCAGCCCTATAGGGCAGGTTCGCAGAGTTCTAGGCGCAGAGCCAGAGAACTACATCCGAGTCAAGACAGGAGCGACGCGCAAGTCTGCCTGCATGGTAAACCCGCTGTTTGGCTCAAGGGCGGCCGGCCAGACAGTGGAGACAAGAAAGGCTGCCAAAAGGAAATCAGATGAAACGCAGAATGGCAGTGATCAACGCCGCAGTGCTGGTTCTGCTGGCTGTTGGCCTTGCAGCGGCTCCAACAACCGAGCTGCCGGCCGTCCCGGTTGCAGAGCCAGGCTCAGCAGCAACTGGCACGGTCACCGTGCACTGGGATAAGGTGTACGACCAGCAGGGTAATGTAATCGCCGAGGACGTAACTGACGCGCTCGACCCGAACTACCTGTACTGGAAAGCATACAACAATAGTTATCTTCGCCGCAGTGACAAGTCGCAGAATCCATCCCCGACAGATCTGGTAGCAATGAGCTTCCTGACAAGTCAAGACGTCGTATGCATGGACCCGGGCGGGAACTATGTGTACAATGTCAATGGTAATACCCTGCGCAAGTTCGACACCTCAACTGGTTCGTATACCCAGTACACATTGAGCTACTTTGGCAATGGTGCCTGCGGCACCGATGGTCAGTATCTGTACGTGCCGAACGGCACTACGGTGTACAAGTACACACTCACCGGTGGCTTCGTGAACGCGACGACCATCAACATATCTACCAACCAGTACGGCTTTGCGGTAGTTAGAGATACCGTCTGGTGCAACAGCGGTTACGGTACGACCTACTACGCATTTCCCTGCTCACAGTTCAATGGCGGGTCAATCACGTACGTTGCAAGTTGGACCATGGGCGGCTCTGGCGCCACGCCGATGAACATCGCCTGGGACGGCACTTACTACTACTGGACCTGGGGCGGTTACTCATCGAACACATTCATGCGCTTCTACAGCAACCGCACCCTGTACAGCACGGGTACGGTCTACGGTGACATGCGCTCGGTAATGGCGATGATGCCGCCGCCGACCGTGGCCACCATCGCTCCGAACAATGGGGTTCAAGGGAGCGGGCCAACTAGCACAACCATCACCGGCACCAACTTTGTCAGCGGCGCAACGGTTAGCTTCTCCGGCACTGGAGTAACGGCCACCAGCGTTAGCGTGACCAGCCCCACGTCGCTTACCTGCAACGTCTCGATTGCAGCCGGTGCGACCCCGGCTTCCCGCGACGTTTCGGTTACTACCAGCTACGGAACAGGTACGCTGACCAACGGCTTCACCGTGAACCCTGGCGTGCCGACCTTGACCGGCATAAGCCCGAACAGCGGGGCTCAGGGTCAGACTCTTACCGGTGTGACGCTCACCGGTACAAACTTCAATGGTGGCAATGCCCAGGTGATTTTCTCAACTCCCGGAGTCACGGCCACTAACGTTGTGGTCAATAGCCATACCCAGATAACCTGTGACATCAACATTGCTGCTGGCACGACCCCAGGCGCAGGTACAGTACAGGTGCAGACCAATGGCGGCACATCAGGTACTCAGCCCTTTACCGTAACCGCGGGCCAGCCGAGCCTAACCGCAATCGTTCCAAACAGCGGTGTTCAAGGCCAGACAATTGTTGGCGTAACATTGACCGGGACCAACTTCAACGGTGGGTCAGCAGCCGTAGGCTTTGCCAATCCAGGTGTGACCGCAAGCAACGTCGTGGTTGTCAGCCATACTACAATAACCTGCGACGTTACGATTACATCTGGTGCCGCGGTCGGTGCTGGCGACGTGATGGTGACTACTGCAGGCGGCACAGGCACGCTGACTGGCGGTTTCACCGTTATTGCAGCACTACCTTCCTGGCCAAAGGGCTGGCATGAAGCGAAGTCCATGCCCAAGACCCCGACTGACAAGGCACCAAAGGACGGTGCGTGGATGGCCCTTCATGCGGCTGGCACTGATGCCAACCCGGTCATCTACGTTGCCAAGGGCAACAAGGCGACCGACTTCTACATGTACGACCCCCTGGCTGGTGACTCCGGGACCTGGTATGAGAAGAAGCCGATACCGGGTAACGAAGGCACCAAGCTAAAGCCGCCGTCCAAGGGCTGTGTCGGTGTATCTGATGGTGTGCAGTACGTGTACATGACCAAGGGCAATAACACCCTTGGATTCTGGCGCTACGATGCAGTTGCCAACACCTGGGACTCCATGCCTGGCGTGCCCGAAGGGCCATACGGCAAGCGGGTCAAAGGTGGCACGGACATGGTGTTTGCGTCCTACAAGGACACTGGCTGCGTGTATCTACTCAAGGGCTACAAGACCGAGTTCTACCGGTATAACCCAGTAGCTGGAAGATGGGACACCCTGCCAGAGGTGCCGTATGGTGGGAACGCCAAGAAGTACGACAAAGGCTCGTTCCTTG
>JBDRUN010000047.1 GCA_039801365.1 candidate division WOR-3 bacterium | reverse complement strand
TGTCGCGGTGAAGGCAGTCATCAAACAGGCGACCGAAGCCGGTGGTTGGACCCGCATCTTCGATGAACAAGGTCAGCCGACCGACCGGGAGTACAAGACTGCGGTCCATTGCATGGAGAAGACCAAGGCGTTCACGCTTATCATCCAGCGCTGGCCGAATCCGAAGCCGGACCTGTTCCATCCCGAGTTCTACTGCTACCATGTATTTGCGACGAATGACGACAACCGCAGCACCAGGGAGCTCATCGAGTTCCACAACGGTCGTGGGAACGCGGAGAACCACCACAAGGAGCTCAAGCGCGGCTTCGGCATGGACTACTTTCCGTGTCAGCGTCTGCGCGCCGACGCCGTCTGGCTTGAGCTCGGCGTGCTGGGGCACAACTTGACCGTGGTGGTGAAGTGGCTGGTGCTGGGCGGTGACTGGACGAGGAAGACGATAGCGACGCTGCGCTGGGAGCTTGTCTTCATCGCCGGCAAAGTGGTGCGGCATGGCCGAGAGCTGTGGCTGCAAGTCAGAACCTGCTACTATGAACTACTGAAACTAATCCGCGACCGCTTGAGACTTGTCTTTGCGCCGACGTCACGCCAAAGCGGCGCAAGCACTCCATCGCATCACAACTGCTGTGCCGAACGCCTTCGACCGCAGACTTCAGCTTCTACATCGGGATTTGGGCGCTAGCTGGAGAACCGATATTGAGCTGAACCCGGTCAGGCAAAGTTGCTGGCCATGGTCCCGGATGACGGGTGTCGTCAATATAGGTTGGTCATGCCCTCGATAGCGTCTTTGGGGTAGAATTGCGAGGTGTTGAATGAGGATGGAGTCCTGTAACCCGTGGGGAAGAACACATTGGTATCTCTTGATTTGACCCCTTCGGTTAGAGGATCTCGATCTCGGCGACAGCGGGAAGCTGAACCAAAGAATCTGACAACAATGGGGGGCCGCAACTTCGGGCGACGGATGGCCTCTTGGTAGTATCATCGGTGGGGAAGATGAAGGTTGCAGGTGGACGGCTGGAGCCATGCCAGAGGTTGAGACTGCTGCCGAGGAAGACCACCAATTCGCCAAAGCGGGCGCGACGTTGCCAGTGACGGCCGAGGTTACCGTGGATACTTCCCTTGGCAGCGGCACTAGCCGAAAGACCCGAATAGGGCTCTTTCGATTATGCGCCGTCTAACTAACTCGCACTCCTTGAGCAGATTGACGAAATGTACTTTATCCATGGGTAGAGGCATAACCTGGTCGTGTTGCAATTGTCGAGCGTCCGTCAAGACTGACATTTCCATGCTCTGTTACTTTCCCGATGGCACCATCCTTGCTGTTTTGCAACTCTTGCCAGTGCTGCTTGACAGTAGCACGGGGCATTCTATACTGGGACTCCTATGGCGGTCATCGCCGAGCCGGTTATCCGCACCGTCAAGCTGAACAAGGTGTATCGGTCAGGATTCCGGATGAAGAAGGTCCACGCGCTTGTTGATTTGGACCTCGAAGTCGGCAGAGGAGAGACGTTCGGGTTCCTCGGTCCGAATGGTGCGGGGAAAACGACGCTGCTCAAGATACTTATGGGCCTCGCGGCACCGACATCAGGTTCCGCAATGGTCCTTGGCAAACCGACACGGGACGCTGGAGTAAAGTCACGGGTTGGTTTCCTGCCGGAATCGCCCTACTTCTACGAATACCTAACCGCAAGGGAGTTCTTAGTGCTAGCAGCCCAACTTGCCGGTCTTAACAGCCGGGAGGTTGAACAGCGGGTTAAGAGTCTGCTCAAGCTTGTGCGGATGGAACACGCGGCGGATGTACAGATGCGTGGGTACTCCCGCGGCATGCTGCAGCGTATGGGCATTGCCCAGGCTCTAGTTAGCGACCCAGAGCTTGTGATTCTCGATGAGCCGATGGGTGGGCTCGACCCGATCGGACGCAAGGAGTTCCGCGACATCATCGTGGAGCTACGCGAACGGGGCAAGACAGTTTTTTTCTCGACTCACATTCTACCAGACGTGGAGATGATCTGCGACCGGGTAGGTATCATCATTGCCGGTCGTCTCGTCAACACGGGCCGGTTGAACGAAATCCTGACCCAGGAGATTGAGTCCATTGAAATCACGGTGACCGGCGTGACCGGTAAGTTCCGGAAGGTTTTTGAGCGAGTTGCACGGCAGACAATCCGGTCCGAGGATACGTTGCTTCTTACGGTGAAAAACGAGGAGGAAGCCGACCGGGTGATGGCGGTCGTGCGCGAGGCTGGAGCGCGGGTTCAGGCACTCATACCCCGGCGCAAGACACTTGAAGACTACTTTATGGCCCATGTGGAGGGTGCGGGGAGCAGGGAGCAAGGGGATGAGACGAGCAGCGGAGTTGCGGTGAAAGGGCAGTGAAGCTGATGGCAGCTAGAGTCTGGGCACTTGCCACCAATACGTTCCGCGAGGCAATCCGGGATAAGGTCCTGCTGACTCTTCTTGTCTTTGCCTTGCTTGTCATGGGTAGTGCAAAAGTTATCCAGCCACTTGCGCTCGGAGAAGAGGCCAAGGTCGTGCAGGATATGGGGTTGGCGGCGATAACGCTTTTCTGTGTGCTCATTGCCGTGCTGGTTGGTGGTCGGCTTGTGTACAAGGAGGTGGAGAAACGCACGATTTACATTGTACTGGCGAAACCAGTCCGGCGGTGGGAATTTATTGTCGGCAAATATGTTGGACTGATGTTGGTGCTTGCGGCAAGCATGGCGATTATGACTGTCGGTCTATACCTAATTCTGTTCCTAACCGGAGTGAGACCATCGGCCTATCTTCTTGTCGCAGTAGTGATGAGTCTGTTTGAGCTTGTGGTTGTTACCGCCGTAGCAATTCTGTTCTCGACTTTCGTGACGCCGATTGCGAGTGCGGTGTTCACATTCGCCATCTACTTCGTCGGTCATCTGAGCCGGGACCTGAGGATGCTTGCAGCAATGAGTCCTTCACCAGTAGTGAAGGTACTGTCCCAGTTCCTGTACTACGTTCTGCCGAACCTGACCAATTTTAACGTCCGGGGAGAGGTCGTCCATAACGTTCTACTGAACCCACAGGCCTTGATTCTTGCTGCGTTGTATGCGCTCTGCTATGCGGCCACGGCGCTTCTGATTTCGGTGCTTGTTTTCTCGAGGAAAGATTTCTGATTGGTTGAGGAAATAACCGGTCAGTCACACCGGCCAGTAGGGCCGGGCCGACTGGCGCTGATGCTGCCAGTGGTGCTCGTCCTCTGGGGATTCGTCGGCGTATATCTCCTGCAGCTTGCGATTGATGACACTCGGCGTCAGGGCGTACAGGAACGGCTGATTGAAGAGCTGGCGTATTTCCCTTCCGGCCGGTTCTTGCGGCAGGCCGCGGTCGAATACCAGGCTGTGGCCGCAGACTTCGTCTGGCTAAGGGCAATACAATACTATGGCCATCACCTGATGACCGACCGTAAGTACGAGTGGCTTGGTCATGTGTTCGAGATTCTGACTACGCTGGATGAGCGTTTCATCGGAGCCTATCACTTCGGCGCAATGACCCTGGCCTGGGACGCTAGCGAACCGAATCAGGCAGTAAAGATGTTGGTGGATGGGATGAAGGCTAACCCGATGGCATGGCAACTGCCTTTCGATGCTGGGTTTATCTGCTACATGCAACTTGAGGATTATGAAGCAGCGTCCGAATTCTTCAGGATTGCGTCAAAGCTGCCCGACGCGTGGGTGGTAGCGGAACGCTGGGCGGCAGTCTCCATGACCAAGGCTGGCAGAGCCGACATCGCAAGGCAGATGTGGCTGGATATATACCACGGAACTGAAAATCGGGCGCTCCGGGCATTGGTACTGAGACAGCTCAGACATCTGAAGCTGGAGGAAGGCCTTGCCCGACTACAGCAGGCAGTCGACCAGTTTCAGGAGGCCAAAGGACGACTGCCGGTAAGTCTGGGTGAACTTGTGCGCGCTGGATTCATCGAGAAAATTCCCGAGGAACCATATGGTGGCCGGTTCTTTCTGGACGGCGGCCAAGTCAGAACCACGACGCCACCGACACGCCGGGAATAAACAAACAGGAGGAGCACCGCCTGGCTTGACAGGCAGGTCTTGTTGACCTATACATTATGAGGAGCACTTATGCGTGTTGAGAGAGGCTTCACCCTGGTCGAGCTGCTGGTTGTGATATTGATACTGGGCATCCTGTTGGGAATGACGATTCCCCGATTCGGCCTGGTTCGGGAGCGGGCAAGGGAATCAGCCATGAAAATGAACCTGCACAATGTTCAAGTAGTCATTGAGCTGTTCCACAGTGAGCAGGGATACTACGCTGATGACTTCTACGAGGACGAGTATGGAGGTTACTTCCCGGGCGGGATACTTGGGGTTGAGATGGGCCGACTGCCGACAAATCCCTGGACCGGTCGGCAGATGGACCCAGATGAGTTCAATGCCGAGGACTACGATTCTGAGAGTGATTGCAGCAATACTCAAGAAAACGGGCCGAACGATGTTGACGGCTACTATCCGGGCGAGATTGTCTACGCGGTTTACGACCCGCCGGGAACTTGGTCGCCGACCCACTACGGGCTGGTTGGCATTCAACATTCCGGAATCTCGATGCGGGACTATGACGTAGACGAGAATGTGGTGATATTTGTCCTTCATAACTAGGTATGAACCGCGCTGGTTGTTTCTTGACACTACTTAGCGCAAGGTCTATAATTGCCCGAATGAAAAGGACTTCTGCACTCGGCGGCAGACAGCGGGATTCCGATACCGTGCTGGAATCCTCAATCGGTAGCCATGAGTCCGAACCAGGGGTAGTTCCTGATTCACCAGTGGGCGGCTGGAGTCTGGTTGAGTTACTTGTCGTAATCTCGGTCTTAGGGTTGATTCTTGCCTTTTTTGTACCACCGGTTGTCAGCCGGATTACAACCTACGCCAAGCGGGTCGCGACCGAGCAACAACTCAGGGTGCTGAGGGATGCCATTGCCGGAAGTCCGGATGTGCAGATTGGTGGGGAGATTGTGATGACCGGTTTTCGGAACGACGTCGGTCGGTTGCCGCGACACCTCATTGAGCTTGCGACTAACAACCCGTTCGAAGGAATCTACGCTAACGTACTGTACGTCGGCAAGGAGACTTTGCCGCGTTGGGACCCATATCTGAAAAAGGGGTGGAACGGCCCGTATGTCCGGGAGGACGGCAGTATGAGGTATCGCTACGACGCGTGGGGTATAGAGTTTCGATACCGGGTAGTCAACAACGATACGGTCGGGTTGGAGAGTGCAGGCCCAGATGGGGTGTTCTGGGGTCAGCCAGGATCCCAGACTGATGATGACATAAGAGTACTTTTCTAGGGAAGATGATGAATCCCAAGTCGCCAACGATGAGGTTATCCAGCGGTGTTACCCTTCTGGAACTTCTGGTTGTGATGATGATCCTCAGCCTCATACTGACAGCGGCCGTCAAGACATGGGACGTTACGCTGGAGCGCGGCCGGTTTGAGACCACGAAGAAGAAGCTTGACCAACTGGCGACAGCAATCGTTGGGGATCCGAATGCCGTCGTCGCGGGACAGCGGGTTGACTTTGGGTACGTTGGCGATGTTGGTTTGCTGCCGTCGAAGCTGGGCGACCTTGTTAAGGACCCTCTCGGACTGCCCGACAGTATCAATCCTTGGCGTGGACCATACATGCGGGCTACGTTCAGTGAGTCACCCGAGGGGTACCGAGTTGACGGCTGGGGCGATACCATAGTGTACAGCAGGGACAGTCTGTTCGTGCGCAGCTACGGCGGGTATGGGCCGTTGGAGCGAAGTCGGCATATTACCCGTGAGTTCGGTTACACCTATGATGCCCTGATGAAAAACACGGTTGACGGTCAAGTCTTGGATGTACGTGGGGTGCCGCCGCCTGATACGCTTATGAACGGCGTGGACATCAGGGTCGAGATGTACGGCCCTAGGAATGGCATTCTGACCTGGGTACCGGCTGTTTACGGGACAAACGGCCAGTTCAGATTTTATCCAGTACCGCAAGGGAACAGACATCTTTTGAGAGCAGTGTACATCCACGACATTCCGCCACCAGTTGATTCCGTAGTCAGCCAGCGGTATGTGACAGTGTACCCGAAGGTTGGTGCGCGCGGACTTCAGGTAAGGTTGGACGTGGATTGGAGCCAGGAATGAGAATCACTTTACACCCCACGTTTGACACCGCGCGGCGGGATGGATTCACTCTGATGGAGCTTCTCGTGGTGTTGCTCATCATCGGGGTTCTGAGCACGGTGGCGATACGGACGATTGACGCAACCCGGGACCGGGCCCTTTTCGACCAGACGACCGCAGAGATGAAACAGCTGGTGTATGCAGTCACTGGTAACCCAGACATTCTGTCGGACGGTCGGAGGGTTGATTTCGGGTTCTTCGGAGACATGGGTCGATTGCCCGAAGAGCTGCGGGAGTTGGTTGAGAACACCACCGGATCGCCCCACTGGCGCGGACCCTATTTCCGCCGCAGTCTTACCGGTGACAGTCTCGGTTATCTGTACGATGCGTGGGGCAACCCCTATACGTACGACAAGGGGTCAGGTGTGATTTCCACGGTTGGCAACGGTAAGTATCCGATGACGATGAAAGTCGCAGACGACCTAGGGCAGTTGTACGATAATTCAATCGTTGGTCAGGTGTCAGACCCGGACGGCAACCCACCGGGTGGGTCCAGTGTGCGGGTGGTTCTGACTACAAGCTATGGTACCTACTCCAAATACAAGGTTGTGAACCCAGGCGGTGACTACGAATTCTCCTTGGCAAAGGGCGATTCCGTGCCTTTGGGTACCCACCGGCTAGTGGCTTTCTTGGGTACGACCGACAGTATCGTGCGTTGGGTGACGGTAGCGCCTCGTTCAAGGAACGTCGTGGACTTCAGGTTTAGCCGGCCGTTTGTAAGTCAGTTGCGCATGGTCGGCCAGCCACGCATACCGCTTGGCGTGCCGGACAGCTCCGGGTTTGAGTTCGACATTGTAAGCAACTACCTACAGTCGGTGACCGTTGACTCGTTTGTCGTTGACTATGTCTCAGACAGCGTGTATTTCCGGACGCTACAGATTGACCACACGATGCAGGCGGGTTATCCCCGGCCAAATGATTCGCTCATCGGCCCGGGACTGGCGACGGCGAGGATTGTGCCCGGTGTCACAATTGCGCCGAACATGACGCAGACGGTGACAATCGGGTTGTATGAGTTTGCGACTACTCGAGCTGGCACGGACACAGCTAACATTCATGACAAGACCTTCCGCATCCGGTTCAGCGAAGGTTCGGTGATAACCGTCAAACCTTGACGGCGGACATAAGGAGGAATATTGGCAACTAGCGTATTCAAGGGAGCAGGCGGCAGGGGCACCCTCTGCATTGACATCGGGTCAAACTCGGTGAAGTTTGTCAAGATCGAGGGCGGCCGGGTTGTTGACTACGGACTCAAGGAAATCGGCGAGGCGTTCGACGTGCCGTCAATCCTGAGAGAACTTGTCAAGGACTACCGGCCGAAGGAGGTTTACAGCTTTGTCTCCGGTCCTTCGGTGAGCGTACGCCAGGCACCATTCCCGAAGATGAACCGCCGCGAGCTGAAGGATGCGATTCTTCTCAGACTGGAAAAATACTCGCCGTTTACTCTGGATGAGGCGATACTCGATTTCAAGACCTTAGGCCCGGTTCGGGAGGCAGGTGCAATTAAGGACAATGTGATGGTCGTCGCGGCCCGCAAGGACGTCGTGTCAGATCATATCTCAACTTTGAAGAAGGCTGGTCTTGAGCCGACCGCACTGTCAGTTATTCCGTTCGCACTGCAGGCAGCGGTGAAGAAGTATGGTCGCGTCGGACCGGACGAGACAGTATGTGTGCTGGATATCGGAGCTGAGTTTACCGATATTGTGTTCATGAAAGGTGAGCGGCTGGACCTGTCCCGGACGATCACGACCGCGGGTAATGCGATTACTGAAGCGATGACTGTGGCAATTACGACTGAGGAAGGCCAGCTTGCACTCGATGCCTACGACGCGGAGCGGTTGAAGCGGGAGTACGGCATTCCCGGCGAGGACAATACCGACACACTGCCCTCTGGAATTATGGTGAAACGGCTGGCTACCTTGCAGCGACCCGCACTCGAGCGGTTCGTAGCCGAGATCAACCGTTCGATGGACTACTACCGGCGGGAGTACGGTGAAGCCAGAATCGACCGGGTGCTGGTCTGCGGAGGGACTGCGGCGATGCGCGGTCTTGTTGAGTACATCCAGACGAGCTTGGCAATCAAGACCGAGTTCTTCGACCCGTTCAAGACCTTCAACTTGTACCGCCCGGGTACCAAGCCTGAGGACGAAATCGGTCACCGGCTAGTGACAGCGCTCGGCCTAGCCTTTGACCATACGGCAGTTGATCTTCTGCCAAGTGAACTGCGCACGGGCAAGTTTCAGGCACGGGACATAAGGTTGGTGACGGTGCTCGGGGTACTCTGGGTTGGACTGCTTGTCGTCATCTATATTGCCCTTGCCGGCTGGTCGCAGGCCTCGTCGTTTCAGGTCAACCGGCTGAAGCGGGAGCTGAAGGCAACCGAGGAGTCGAACCGCGAGTATTTCGAGCTTGACCAGCGAGTGCGTGACATCGAGGCGAAGCAGCGCAGTTTGCGGGACATTGTCGGCGTGAGAGCGCTGGCGGTGCCAGTCATGGCTGAGCTTTCGCGACTCGTGCCCCAGAACATAAAGTTGAATACACTGGCCCTTGTCGGCCAGAAAGACGTCAAGATGACCGGGGTTGTATCGAGTGAACCATACTTGCTTGATATCAACCTGTCCCAGTTCATGCTTGACCTTGAGGCGAACCCTCGGTTCAAGCAAGTTCAGCTCAATTCGAAGAACCGGACAACACTTGAGGGTGAGACGGTTCTCGAATTCGAGCTGCAGTGTACAACGGAGTGAGCCATGGTACTACTTGAGCGACGGATACTTCTCATTGGGCTTGTTGTTGGTGTCCTCCTGGGCGTCTTCGCTGTGTTGGTGCTGTACCAGCCGCGCCTCGCTGCCCGGCAACGCAACGCTGCTGAGGTAGCCCGACTCCGCAAGGAACTCGAGGCGACCAGAGAACGGGTGAAGGGAATCGGCCGGCTCCGGGCCCGGCTGGTGGAGTTGGAGGCGGCGGATGCGGCGTTTGCGGCCCGTGTGGTACCGCGCGGTGAGATGCTGCCGGTCTTGGCGCGCCTTGCGACGGAAGCTGAAGGTGCAAAGGTTAGATTCATTGAGATTATGCCGCCCGGTCTAGATACGCTTCTTCAGCAGGAGAATCCTAGTGCGCCGTTGCGTGCGGTTCCATTCGTAGTGACCGTCCAGGGCCGTTACCTCGACATCGGTCGTTACGTTGAGGACCTGGACAAGTTCCCCTACTTTGTGCGGGTACCGGACTTCGAGGTGACGGCACGTGAGGACATCCGGCCCGAGGTTGAGGTCAAACTGCTTCTAAACCTCTACGCCTCAAGTCTGGCTGCCGGCGGGAAGCTGTGAGTAAGAACCATCTGGACCGGCGCACTGTAGTCTCTCCCGGGAATGCCTGATGAGAAGGATAGTGATTATCATCGTGCTGGTGGCAGTGGTGGGATTTGCCGGTTACATGCTGTTGCGGCCCAAGCGACCGGCTACCGGGTCCCGCTCTGCCACGGCCGATACATCCGGTTCTTCGGTAAGCTCTCGGTCGGCTTCGAGCAGGGGCCGGACCACAGGTCGGCTTAAGGCCAAGACTAGGGAGGACCTAAAGGCGGAGAAGGCAAAGCGACGCAAGGAGGAACGTCAGCGCCGACGAGAGCTTAAACGCCAAGAACGCGAGAAACGCCGACGGCTTAAGGCCGCAGGTCGGCGTCGGGGCAGACGCTCAAAGCGGCGCCGGGGCGGCCAGTTCTACGTTGTGAGCGCTATTGTTTCGCTCGGCAGCGAGAGCTATGCACTCGTGGATGGCCGGCGTGTAGGCATTGGTGATGTGGTCATGGGCCGGCGGATTGTTGCAATACTACCTGACCGGCTCGAAGTTGAAGCGTTCGGCCGGATGACAACGGTGCGGGTTGGAGAAAGTTTGCTGCCACCAAGCTACTACACCGAGCGCCGACGACGAGGGTAGATGAGAGTGCAAATCACGAAGCGTGAACGACTAACTCAAGACGCCAGACTCGATAGCAGACGTTCACTGCTGTTTCGACTTTGGAAGAAAGGAGTACCTTGAGACGACGAATTCTGACCGTTCTGGGATTGGTCGTAGGGCTGCTGGCAATCTATACGCTGGCTTTTCGAGTCGTGCGAGCAGACGACTGGACCACCGGCGCCCGAGCTGCAGCCGACCGTCTGACAGTGGCGGCCTCACAGGCTACCGGCTCGGTCAAGTCGGTCGGCACCGCGGCCAAGCAGTCTGAAGCGACGCCTGCCACCGAGCAAAAGTCAGGAGATGCCGTAAAGTCGGCGTCCGGTTCCGGGGATGTGGTCCCGGCCGCGGAGCCCGAGGTCTGGGGTTCAGACCCGTTCGTGCGCGACTGGGTTCTCGTCAATGAACTCGCGGAGCTGAGTCTCAAGGCGATTACGATGGGCGGCGAGCGGGCTTATGCCCTGATCAACGACCAGATTCTCGAAGAAGGGGACCAGATCAGCGGTAAGCGCATTGTCAAGATAGAAGCCGACAAGGTCATACTTGAGCAGGGAGGAAGAACATTCAACCTGCTCCTGGGGGAGTAAATCATGAGCAAAACGGTACTGGTAACGACAGTTCTTGTGCTTGGACTGGCCGTGTGGACTGCTGCTGAAGAGCAGGCCGCGGTGACCGGCATCGCGGTTGACAAGCTGCTTGATGGTGTTCGGGTAACAATCGCCTGTAAGGGAAACCCGAACGTAAGTTCATTCCTGTCCGAACAGCCGGCTGCGGTCGTCTTGGACTTCATGGGTACAACGAGCAAGCTCGACCGGGACCGAATTGAATCAAACTTCTACCCGGTTTCCGCAGTTACGGTGCAGCCAAGCGAAGCAACCTCCGGGCTGCGGGTTGCCGTTCGGCTCCGGGACCTTGTCGAGCACTCGGTTACCCGTGAGGAGGGACTGGTTATTGTGAACCTGGGCACGACCCCGGTGGTATCCGCGCCGCCAGCCGAGTCCGAAGACCCATTTGCCGGCAAGAAAGTGACACTCTACGTTAAGGACGCAGAAATCGGCGACGTGCTACGGATGCTTGCTGGCCAGTTTAATCTCAACGTGCTTGTGACCCAGGACGTGAAGTCGGTCGTTACCGTCCGGCTCGCCGATGTGCCGCTGCGGACCGCGGTCGAAGCGCTGTTGAAGGCGGCGCTGTGCGACATGGTGGAAGGTGACGGCGGTGTGTTCATCATCAAGCCAGTGAAGAAGGATATGTATGGCCAGACCTTGACTCGTGTCTTCACACTCGACTACGTCGAGGCGCAGGATGCGGTTGACATGGTGCAGAAGGTGCTTTCCGACCGGGGTACGGCCAGGATCGGTTATCGGCGGGTTGGCAAAGGCGGAGGGGCCGAGCGAAGCGCGGTGATCGTTGTAACCGACATTCCAGAGGCGCTCGATGGCGTTGCTCAGGTCATTGCCGAAATTGACCGACCAGTGCCGCAGGTGTCAATCGAGGCAAAGTTCGTTGAGACGACCCATTCAGCTGAGGACCGGTACGGCATTGAGTGGACGATTGCAGCTTCGGCTGCCACCGGGCCGTTTGACCCGGATAAGGATTTCGGGTTTCCCTTGGTCTACGGCGAGATGGTGCTCGGTAAGGTGAAGCTGGATCAGTTCCGGGCCACGCTCGAGGTTATGGCCAGCCGGGGCAACGCCCGGATTCTAGCTAGTCCCACGACGATTACGATGGACAACCAGACCGCGGTCGTATCAATGGGCCTGGACGTGCCGGTGCGCGAGGTTCGCAAGGACCGGGAAACCGGTGAGGTGATTTACTCCTGGACCAAGCGTTCGATTCCGATTTCGCTTGAGGTCACGCCGCACGTCACGTCAGATGGCCGGGTTACGATGAACGTGAAGCCTTCAGTTGAAGCGATAACCGGGTGGGTTGGTTCAGCAGACGACCAGCAGCCGATCGTTGCGAAACGGAGCGCCGAAACACAGGTTACGGTCGGTGACGGTGAAGTGGCAGTAATCGGCGGCCTGGTGCGGGAAGAAACGACACACAACGTTGGCAAGATTCCGCTTTTGGGAGACATTCCGATTCTCGGCCATCTTTTCAAGAAGACCACGGTCCGGCGTGAGAAGAATGACCTGATGATATTCATTATCCCGCATGTATTGCCGGCCGAAGGATAGAAACTGAGCGCAGTTACGGTACAGCGAGTTCCCTCCCCCGTTATGGGGGAGGGAATTGCTTCCGTGCCTGGCGCAAGGCTTGGCCGTAGAGCGTGGCAGGAGAAGTTCAATGGACATAGATGAGCTACTTCGGTATGCGGTCAAGTACGGTGCGTCCGATCTGCACATAACGGTCGGCAATCCGCCGATTCTGCGGGTAAATGGCCGACTGAAGAAAATCCCCGGGCCGGCGCTCACGGCGACCGACGCTCAGGCACTTATTCATCCGATACTCACCGAAGAACAGCGAGCAGCGGTTGAGCGAAAGCGGGAAATTGACCTTTCGTACACCTGGGGTACGTCATCGGCCGTCCATTCCGGTACGGTCAGTGTCGAATACGTAACCCCGGAACGAATCCGGGCCCGGGTCAACGTGTTTCTCGACCTCACCGGCATTGGTGCGGCATTCCGGATAATCCCGGCCCAGATAAGGAGGCTTGAGGAGTTGCCGGCACCAGAGTCGGTCGCCGAGCTCACTCGGGCTCCTTCCGGACTCGTGCTAGTGACCGGTCCAACCGGGTGCGGCAAGTCTACGACCCTTGCAAGCATGATTGATAGAATTGACCAGGAGCGCGCGGCCCGGATCATCACAATCGAGGACCCGATCGAGTACATCTTTCGCAGTCGGAACTGCCTTATCAGCCAGCGTGAAATCGGCACTCATTCGAAGTCTTTTGCCGCGGCACTGCGCGCCTGCCTGCGCGAAGACCCTGATGTTATCCTTGTCGGCGAGATGCGAGACCTCGAGACCATTCAGCTTGCACTCAACGCAGCCGAGACAGGTCACCTTGTGCTTTCGACACTTCACACAAGCAGCGTAGCGCAGACCGTGGACCGGGTTGTGGACGTGTTCCCGGCCGACCAGCACGAGTATGTGCGCCAGATATTTGCCAACGTCATTCAAGGCATCATCGCCCAGAAACTGCTTGTGCGCAAAGATGGCAGGGGACGGCTCGCAGCGATGGAGGTTCTAATTGTTACTCCGGCAGTTCGCAACATGATAAGAGAAAACAAGTCTCACCAAGTTTTCTCAATGGTGCAGACCGGTTCAGAACACGGTATGCAGACGATGGATCAGTGTCTGACTGAACTGCTGCGTAAGGGGTTGATCTCGCATGAGGTGGCACTGGCGGCCGCAGTCGAGCGGAAGCTGTTCGGTCCGGCCCGGGCCGAAGACGAACTCTAGTCGCTGGTGGTCTGGTTCCTGATTCTGGTTCTAGGGCTCGCGCTTGGCAGTTTCCTAAACGTCTGCATTCATCGAATACCGCGCGGTGAGTCCGTTATCACCCCGCCTTCGCACTGCCCACGGTGCGGCAAACGCATAAGACCCTATGACAACATCCCGCTTCTCTCCTACGTCCTTCTCGGCGGTCGGTGTCGGGATTGTCGCGCAAGGATATCAATCCGGTATCCGCTGGTTGAGGCTTTGGTCGGGATATTGTTTGTCGCCTCGTATGCCCGGTTCGGACTTGACTGGGCACTGGTCCGTGCGCTGCTTCTCATCGTATTTCTTGTTCTTATCGCTTTCATTGACTTGGACTGTCAGATTATACCGTTCCGGGTGAGCATTCCCGGACTCGCGCTTGGGCTGGCAAGTCCACTTCTGCCGGGGTCACAGGTAAGCTTGGCGAATGCGGTGACGGGAGCTGCGGTTGGTGCGGTGTTTGTCGCCGGTTCCTGGCTCCTTTGGCGATTCGTACTCGCTGGTGCATTCAGAAAGGTGGGGGTCAATCAGAAAGAAGGCATGGGTTGGGGTGACTTGCCGTTGGCCGCGATGATTGGCGCCTTTGTCGGCTGGCAGAGCACGGTTGTGGCGCTGTTCTGTGCGGTGCTTTCGGGCGTGATTGTCGGACTTCTTCTGCGGGCCGCGGGCAGGACGGGCCGGGGCCAGCCGATGCCGTTCGGTCCGTTCCTTGCATTTGGCGGGCTAGTGGCCCTTTTCTTCGGCAGCGTACTATTTGACCTCTACATTAGAGCTGTACTCGGCCGATAGCTAGCAGCAGCTCGGTACCGCCGTTTTTTTCTGACGTGCATTCTGGAGAGTTGTCGAACGCTGTTGCGGGCAGCGTGGGGAGTGCTGTGCCGGTTTGGGTGACAGGGAACTTGTCAGGTTTCGTGATCATCTCCGTCCTGGACTTTCTTGCGCCGAATGTGTCTGGTCTCATACCAAGTCCCGTAGGGACAAGAGTAATCGACGTGGTGGCGAAAACTGAGATCAGGAAGTTGTCGTCCGACGTGGCGGAAGTCTTGTTCGCGGGTGTGCTAATGTCGGTGCGAAAGACCGTGCCGGAACCGATGAAGGTGACCGTATCTAAGGGGATGACGGAGTCCTTTGGTCGCCAAGCGGCCTTTTTGCGAGAGAATCTGTAACGTGTTTGCATTCCGCAGGTTATACTCCACCACCGTCAGAGTGGCCGCGTTGCCTGTGAGAGCCGGCTACCGGGAAGAACTGTAGACTTTCCACCCGGGGGATGGCCGGGAGGCCGTATAGGTAGTGGCTTCTGTCCAAGCTGTTGTCCGAGTGTCAACTTCTGGTTTCTCCTGAAGGTCAATTTCTTCCTCGTGGCGTCTGATATCTGTAACATACAGGGTAGTCTTGGTGGCGGCTTCTGAGAAGTTAGACGGGGCACCGCTTCTGACAGCTTTCCAGGCATCAGTGACAACCTCGTTCGGACTGCCGGCGTACCGTTTAGCGTCTGGCGGAATCGGACCTTGCAGGAGATGAAAGGCGCGGGGGCCGAGTCGGCCCCCGCGCTAAGAACAGACCGTGCCTATTGCCCGGACTTTAGGATGACGAACTCGACCCGGCGGTTGAGCGCCCGGCCGTCTTCGGTCTCGTTCGAGGCAACCGGCCTGGACTCGCCGTAACCCTTGGCGGTCAGCCGGTTGGCGTCAATACCGAAGTTCTGAACTAGGTAGTTAACCACTGCCCAAGCCCGTTTGTCGGACAGTTTGAGGTTGTAGTCATCCGAGCCAATCCAGTCGGTATGGCCCTGGATTTCGACCTTGATTTCCGGGTTATCTGTGAGAATCTTGGCCGCGTCGGCCAAGGCAGAGTGGGATTCGGGTTTGATTGTTGCCTTGTTGAAGTCGAAGTAGATGCCGCGTAGGGTTATAGTCATGCCCTCTTTGACGAGCTCGAAGTCCTTGACGAGCGGCTTGTTCTCCTCTAGCACGAGTGCTGCAGTCTGGGTAATGTAGCCCTCTGACGTTACCTTGACGGTATAGGAGCCGACCGGAAGATCGGTCTTGTACACGCCGGTGGCCGGGTCGGTTCTGACTTCAGACACGTCGCTTCCCGGGAATGACACGGTGGCGACCAACGGCTTGCCTTCCTTCTTGTCCGAAACTTTACCGGTCAGGGTAGACTTGAGAGTCAGCGGCTTGAGGGCAAAGGTTGGGGCGGCAACCCGGCCATCCTCAACCTGGACAGTCTGGGACGACTTGAAGTAACCGTCGGCTTCGGCGGTTACGGTGTACACGCCGACTGGTACATTGTCGATACGGAACGAGCCGGTGCCGACATCAGAAGTAACCGGACCGATGTCCGCGCCGACAAATTCAACCTTGGCCGCCAGCGGCAGGCTGGTCACGGCGTCAGTGACTAGGCCGGCGACCACGCCGTAGGTGATAACCGGCTTCAGGGCGAACTGGTACTGAGACACCGTGTTGCCTTTCACGTCTATCGGCACGGCCTGACTGTGATAACCGTCGGCCGAAACTTCGACTACGACGACCCCTGCTGGTACCTTCTCCACCTTGAACACACCGGTCGCAGGGTCAGTAGCAATTGGCAGAAGTTTTGGATTCTCTGGGAAGTTCACGCGCGCGGCCAGCGGCGCGCCCGTGCGGGCATCGGTGACCGAGCCGGCAATGGTGCCTAGCTCAGGCGGCAGCCGCTTGCCGAACGGCGTAGCAATGCTCACACCGAGGATTAGCTCGTCAGGCGAGACTCGTCTGGGCGCGAAGCTGTAACCGAGTTTCAGGGTCATCCCGGAGGTGGTTGTGCCTAAAGCGACACCGGGTGTGATGCGGAAATCACTGCCGGTTGTGTCGTCGAAAATGTTGCCGAACCCGGGGAAACCATCGCTGCTCGGTTGGAGCACGCGGGTATCTAAGAACAGTGCAAACCCCTTGGCGGCCAGTTCAATGCCAGCACCGTACAGGTCAAAGTCTCCGCGCTTTCCGAAGTTTAGCATGAAGTTCGGCAGGCTCGTGCCTAAGTCCTGCAGTTGCAGCGAAGCTAGTCCGGTCCAACTCAGGCCGTCCGCAGGTGGTACCGCTACTGGGTCATACCAGCCCTGGGGCGCCTTGGCCGTATCCGGTTCTCCACGCTCAACGAATCGAAACGACCCGATAGCGCCGAGTTTGAGAACCGGAATTATGGGAATTGAGAGTTTGGCACCAGCATTGAGGTCGTGCAGCCCATAGACGAACTGGCGCTTTGCCTCACTCGGTCGGGGTGAGGGATAAGCATACTGGAACAAGCCGCCCCAAGTACCGAATAGTTCCAAACCGACGTACTGGGTTACCAACGGCGCGTAGTTCAACTCGGGCGCAATGAGGTCCGCGACGAGGTTGTAGTCGGGATAGGAGAAGTCGCCGTACCGTGAGTACCGTGTCAGGCCGTGGAAAGAGATTGACAGCCCGGCTTCGTTCTCGACCAGCGGGTTCTGGACACGGAACAAGCCGCGGCCGCCGCCGATAGCCGGATAGGCAGACAGGCTACCGGCGATGAGGAAAACAAGCACTACCACTACGCTCAGTCTTTTCATACTACCTCCTTTTTCATTTCCGGGTTTTCGACACCCAGAGGCGACCGCCTCTGCCTCCGTTCACCGAGAACCACATGTTCGTTTGGCACACGCCAACAACCGATCAGGATCTGGCCGGTATTCCTGCTGTTGGCTACTGGTTCAGCCGCGATGGCTCGTCCCACCAGTTGCCCATCACAATTGTCGTGAATGCTTCGGCCCTGATGTCCTTTTTCGAAGCGTCGTCGTAGCCAGTTACGGTAACCTTGGCGGTCAGCGTTGCGACCTCGCCGTACTCTTCTTCCGGGCTGCCTTGGGCCTCGTCCTCGAAGTACTTGGTTTTCCACCAGGATGGAACGAGTGTGAAGGTTGCCTTCTTGACGGTCTTGCCCTCAGGGTCAGCCGGGATAACGATGTTTGTTCTCATGACCGCCGGGTCGTACTGGGTTCCGGCAGCATCCGAGTAGTCGATCTGAATCTTGGTGATATGGGCCTGGTAAGGGGTCCAGGTTGGCAAGCCGAGCCCAAGTTCGACGTACTGGAGCTGAATTTCGACGTTGTCCTCTGGTATCTGCTCAATCTGAATGACTTCGGGTGGCTCACCCGGTTCGCTGGGCAGGGTGAACTCGCCGAAGTCAATGATGTCAGAGACAAGTGGGACGCCGTCGTTGATACTTACAATTCTCAGCGCGCCTTCGCGCTGGCAGCCGGTAACAAGCAGAAAACTGCAGGCCGCAGCCAGGACCGACAAGCCGAAGACAGTTCGACGCATTACGCTCCTCCTTAAGAATGCAAGGAGATTGTATTGTATCATACAGGGCTGTCAAGCGGGCGCGTTGCCTCACCAAAAATGTACTCGAAGCTACCCCGTTGCCTCACGTAAGAAAAGTACTCGAAACAGGAGGCATAATCTGACCAGCCCTTACCATGAAAGGAGTTGG